>NZ_BAAHXD010000010.1:0-83378 GCF_054657115.1 Methyloparacoccus murrellii
CTTGAAAGAAGACATGCTCCTGCAATGGTGCAATCTCCCAGGATGTGGGACACGAAGAAAAGATGCTTGAATAAGGTATTGTCATGCCTTCACCCTCGCCAGATTTTCAGTGATGGCTTGGTTCAACGCTGTATCCTCTTTCAACTGCGCCTCAAACTCCGCCTTCAAGGCCGCGAAGCGTTCGGCAAAGTTGAAATCGTCCTCTTCCTCCGGCAGGCCGACATAGCGGCCCGGCGTCAGCACATAATCCAGTTCCGCGACCCGCGCCAGCGGCACGGCGGCACAGAAGCCTTTTTCGTCGGCATATTCGGCAGCGCCGGTGCGCCAGCGGTGATAGGTGGCAGCGATGCGGGCGATGTCTGCGTGGCTGAGTTCGCGGGTACGGCGGTTGATGAGGTGACCGAGGTTGCGGGCGTCGATGAACAGGATTTCGCCCTGGCGCGGATGGCCGTTGCTGCGGGCGCGGTTCAGGAACCACAGCGCGGCGGGAATCTGGGTGTTGAGGAACAGCTTGGCCGGCAGGTTGACGATGCAGTCGATGAGGTTGCCGCCTTCGATCATGGCCTTGCGGATGTCGCCTTCGCCGCTGCTCTTGCTGGTCAGGGCGCCCTTGGCGAGTACCACGCCGGCCCGGCCGTCGGGCTTCAAGTGAAAGGCAAAATGCTGCAACCAGGCGAAGTTGGCGCTGCCGGTCGGCGGCGCGCCGTACTGCCAGCGGCCGTCGCCGCGCAGCAGTTCGCCGCTCCAGTCGCTGTCGTTGAAGGGCGGGTTGGCGATGACGAAATCGGCCCGGAGGTCTTTGTGGGCATCGTTGAGGAAGGAGCCCTCGTTGTTCCATTTCACCTGGGAACTGTCGATGCCGCGGATGGCGAGGTTCATCTTTGCTAGCCGCCAGGTGGTCTGGTTGCTTTCCTGGCCATAGATGGAAATGTCGTTGACCCGGCCCTGGTGCTCTTCGACGAAGCGCTCCGACTGGACGAACATGCCGCCGGAACCGCAGCAGGGGTCGAAGACCCGGCCTTTGTAGGGCTCCAGCATGGCCACCAGCAGTTCGACGATGCTGCGCGGCGTGTAGAACTGCCCGCCCTGCTTGCCTTCCGCCAGCGCGAATTCGCCGAGGAAGTATTCGAACACATGGCCCAGCACGTCGCGGCTGCGGGCCTTGGCGTCGCCCAGCGCGATGTTGCCCACCAGGTCGATCAAGCCGCCCAGGCTGGCCGGGTCCAGGTTCTGCCGGGCGTACACCTTGGGCAGCACGCCCTTGAGGGAGGGGTTCTCCCGCTCGATGGCGTCCATGGCCGCATCCACGTGGATGCCGATGTCCGGCTGCTTCGCCATGGCCACGAGAAACGACCAGCGCGCGGCCTGCGGCACGAAAAAGACGTTCTCCGCCTTGTACTCGTCCTTGTCTTCCGGGTCGGCCCCGGCAAGTTCGCCCTCGCCGGCCTGGAGCCTGGCGTACAGGGCTTCAAAGGAATCGGAGATGTACTTGAGGAAGATCAGCCCCAGGACGACATGCTTGTACTCGGCGGCATCGATATTCTTGCGGAGCTTGTCGGCGGCCTTCCAGAGTTGGATTTCGAGGCGTTCTTCCTTGACGGGCTTGTCAGCTTTTGGTCGGGCCATTGCTAATGGTTTTTCGTTGTGGCGTGAGGAAAGTGGATACCTGGTAAACACGACACCGTAGGCAAAAGGATGTCGCGTCAAGGGGGCATGGATGTCAGGTGGCTACACTGGCGAGGATAAGTCCGGCCTCGGTGATGACGATGGTCACCAGCGGCTTTGGGCTTCGACAGATGTCACGGTAATCATGATGAAATCCCTGAAATCGCCAGAATGTCTATTAGATTCTAGATGTTACACCGTAATCATTTGTGCGCCCCCTTTCCCGGCTCAGGCCGTTTTCCCCTTGGGCCTGTAGGAGCGTGCACTAAAAAAGCCCGCCGGCTCCCTTGGAACCGACGGGCTTACGGGGGCCATCACTCACCCGGCAGCGCTAGCCGCCGGGCGGTGTCTCACGCCAACACTCAATGCTCCTCGATGACCAATTCATCACGGCTCTCGCAGGCGCCGATGGTGAGCAGGTCCCAGGCCAGCAGCAGCGCGCCGGCAAAGGTCATGAGACCGAACACCATGCGCCAGTGCATGGCCTGCTCGAACCAGGGATGGTTCTGGCCGGCGAAGTAGCCGCCCCAGGTGGAGCCTTCCACCGCGCGCTCGATGAAGGATTGTTCATAGCCCGCGATCAGCAGGGCCACGGTCATGCCCATGACGCCCAGATTCAGCAGGCCCATGGCCCATTTCCACTTCCAGCCGTTGTCCGGCAGACCGCCGCCCATCCACACACCGCCGCGCCAGCGCTGGATGGCCAGGTAGAAGAAGGCGATGATGATGGTGGCGTAGGCGCCGAAGAAGGCCAGGTGACCATGCGAGGCGGACCACTGGGTACCGTGGGTATAGAGATTGATCTGCGGCAGGGTGTGCATGAAGCCCCAGACGCCGGCGCCGAGGAAGTTGCCGAAGGTGTGGGCGATGATCCAGGCCAGCGCCGGGTGGTTGGTGCTGCGGAACTTGTGCACGCCGGCGTCATAGACCGAATGCACGACCATGGCCACCAGCGGAATCGGCTCCAGCGCCGAGAAGAAGCCGCCGATGGTCAGCCAGTATTCGGGGGTACCGATCCAGAAGTAATGGTGGCCGAGGCCGAGGATGCCGGAGCCGAACATCAGCGCGACTTCGATATACAGCCAGGTCTGCACGATCTGGCGGCGCGCGCCGATCAGCTTCATCAGGCTCCAGGCCATGATGCAGCCGACCAGCACTTCCCAGGTGGCTTCCACCCACAGGTGGATGACCCACCACCACCAGTATTGGTCGACGCTGATGTTGGTCGAGTAGAACATTCCGGCCAGGTACAGGCCGGCCAGCGCCACCAGATCCAGCGTCAGCACGCCGGAGATGCCGGACCAGCGGCCCTTGGAGAAGGTGCCGGCGACGTTGTAGAAGAACACCAGCATGACGGCGACGATGCCGATGTCGGCCCAGCGCGGGGCCTCGATGTACTCGCGGCCTTCGTTGATCAGCCAGCGGGTGGTGTCATTGCCGGGTCCGGTCTGCACCAGCAGGTAGACCAGCACGACCACGGTGACGGCGGCGGTCAGCACCCAGAAGGCCAGGTTGCCATACTTGAGCCCGGCGATGTCGGTGCCGCTTTCCTCCTCCAGGAACCAGTACACCGCGCCGATGAAGCCGTACAGCATCCACACCACCATGGCGTTGATGTGCACCATGCGGTTGACGCTGAAGTCCAGCGTTTCGAACAGGAAGCCCGGCCAGATGAATTGGATGCCAGCCAGCAGGCCGAACAGCAGTTGCGCCAGGAACAGGACGATCGCGACCGAAAAATACTTTACCGCCAGTTGCTGGCCGCCGTTCAGGTGGCGGCTGTCCAGCGGCGCGCAGGCGGCCAGTCCGCTTGCCGGGGTTGAAATCGCGTTCATGCTTACTCCTGCGTTTGCGCCGTGAGGGTCTTGAAATTGTGCGGGAAGCCGTTGGTGTCGATGGTGGCCATCCATTTCAGGAAGGCGACCACGCCCCGGGCCTCCTCGTCGGTGATGTCCAGGTTGGGCATACGTCGGCCGCTGCCGTAGGTGCGAGCATGGTTCGGCGGATCCTTGAGGAAGGCCAGCATCTGCGCCTCGCGGTTGGCCTCGTCGATCCAGCCGGGATCCAGCCAGGCCTTGGTCAGGTCGGGCGCGTAGTAGGCGCCGTTGCCCAGCAGCGTGTGGCAGTTCATGCAGTTCTTGGCCTGGGTGGTCTGCTTGCCCAGGTCGACCAGCGCCTCGGCTTCCGCCTCGCTCAGCTTCTTGCCGAACAGCGGGGCTTCGCCGCCGATGACCGGCAGGTAGCGGTTGGCCGCCTTATCGAAGCGGTAATCGACCTGCTGGTTGATGACGCTGTAGGCGGGTACGCGCTTGCCGCCCGCCGAGACTTTCGACATCGAGTCGAAGGTTAGGAGGATCAGCAGCAGAAAGGAACCGGCAGTCACCCAGATGGCGACCTTTTTCCAGAAGGACTCGGAAGCCCAGAGTGGCGAGGGGTTCACGGGGTTTTCTCCTTGAAGGCAATGGAAGCGGTTTTCGGGTGGCCGACCGCATGGGTGTCGGCGCACAGGCGGAAGATGGCGCGCGGCGCGGCGAAGTAGCCGGCCAGCATCAGCAGGGCGAGTGTGGACCAGCTGCCGTTCAGGTGCGCGGTCTGCACCAGCGTCAGTGTGCAGGCCACCAGCACGGCGTAGGCCAGCCATGCCCCGCGCAGGAACGCCGCGCGGCCGCGGAGCCGGCCCCAGGCATAGAACAGGGCGTAGCAGGCGCCGCTGAGGATGATGCCGGCCGAGACGAAGAACGTGAGCAGGAAATCCTTGAGATCGACCGGCTGGATCATGGCGCGGGGCTCTCCGCCGCCGCCGCTTCGGGCGTCGGCCACAGGCGCTTGCCAGGTTCCGCGCCGGGCAGGCACTGGAATATCTCGCGGATGCGCAGCACCACCAGCGATTTCGCCGGCAGTTCCGGCTTGCCGGCGCGAACCTGCGCTTTCATGCTCTCGTAGTCGTCGCCCTCGGTGTGGATCGTCACCGTGCCCTTGATCTGCACGCAAAGCTTGGGCTCGGTCGACCACACATAGAGGGCGGCCTCGGGGTTCTCGCGCAGGTTGGCCAGCGTCTTGCCGAGATAGTTGTCGGTGATCCACAGCCGGTCGGGGCCGGCGGCGCGGACATATTTCACCGGTACGACGTTGGGTGTGCCCGACCGCGAGGCGGTCGCCAGCGGGAACAGCTCGGCCCGCTGCAGGGTGAGCTGGATGTCGGGAGTCAGCATGGGACAGGTCCTCTCGGGTTGGGCGCAGCGCGCGGAGTGGGGCAGGGGGCGGCGGTCATGGGGCATCCACGCGCGGCGCCAGCAGCACGGGCGTGTAACGCCACAGGAACAGGCCGAAGGCGGCGGTCCAGCAGGCGATCGACGCGGTCATGAGGAAGCCGCCGGCGGCGGCCAGCATGCGCAGCAACGTGCCCAGCGTCAGCAGCCAGAAGGCCAGGGTTATCGCACCGGACGCCTGCAAGGGGCGGCCGGTATGGCCGAGCGCGACGCGGGCGGCGACGCCCAGGATCAGTGTGCCGATGGCGCCATAGGTCAGGGCATGCAGGCCGGCATCGTGCAGCCGGGGCCACCCCAGTGCCGCCAGGCCGAGCAGAAGGAAGCCCACCGCTACCCAGGCGAAGCCCAGGTGGAGTATCCACAGCAGCGGCTCGCGCAGGGTCAGCCAGCCGCGCCAGCGCAGCCCGCGCAGCAGCTGGACCATGCCGGCCACCACGCCCAGCACGCCGGTGAGCGCGGCGGACGGCCACAGCACATGCCCCAGGGCGAAGGCCGCCATGGCCGCTATCGACAGCTGGTCGTGGCGGTCGAAGGCCGGCAGTTGCGGCGCCCGTCCCGGCTGCCGGAGATTGAGCCAGTTCTGCGTGAAGGCGGGAATGATCCGGCCGCCCACCAGCGAGATCATGCCGAGGATCAGGAACAACCCGGCCCGCAGGCTGGCTTCGGCCAGGCCGAAGTCCTCGCGGCCACGCGCGAAGAAGACGGTTTCGGCGGCCAGGAAGCCCAGCAACAGCAGCAGGACCTTGTAATTGCGCGTGTTCCTGGAGGCGAACACCTCCCGCGCCATCAGCGCCAGCAGGCAGGCCCAGAACGACAGACTGGCCAGCGCCCACAGCGACCAGCCGGTCGGACCCGGCAGGAAGGCGGACAGGCGCGCCAGCAGCCAGACGGCACCGAGCAGGACCAGCACCGTTCCGGACACCGCCGGCCGCCGGGTCCAGGTGGCGACCGCGGTCAGCAGGAAGCCGGCGATCGCGCCGCCGGCGAAACCGAACAGCATCTCGTGGCCATGGCGGGCCTTGGCCGGCAGCTCGCCGCTCCAGATCAGCAGGCCCTCCAGATGCAGCCACCAGGCGAGACCGATGAGTGCGGCATAGCCGCCAACCAGCAGGAAGAACGGACGGAAGGCATAGCTGAACAGGATCTGCATGGACACGGGCGGTACCCTGGGACGTGGCGGAATCGGGATCGGTGGCATGTCGGGTCGTCGGTTGGCGCTGGCGACTCAGAAACCGCCCGTGCGCAGGCTGACACCGGCCACCACGAACAGGACCGCCAGCACGGTGACCCCGGCGATGTGCCGCGCCAAGGCAGGCAGCCGCGCGGCACTCAGATCGGGAATCAGCCGCAGGCGGGCATGCAGGGCCAGGATCACGGTCAGCCCCAGCAGGAGCAGTTTGGCGGCGATCGGCGCGGAGGCCGGGTCGGCGGGATCCAGCCAGCGTCCCCAGTCCGGCTGGCGGGCATTGGCCAGCCACAGACCCGACGCCACCTGGATGGCCAGCGCGGGCAGCCCCAGCGGCTCGTAGCGCTGTTCGAAAGCCTGGATGGCCGTCACGTCCCCCTGCCGCAGGGCCTCCGGCAGGATGCGCAGGGCCAGAATCAGGTGGCCGCCGGTCCAGATGCAGGCGGCCAGCAGGTGCGCGAGCAGAATGAGGCTGTACATGAGTCTCTCCTCGGCATGCCCCGATCCGGGGCGCCGGCTAGTGTAACCAATGCGTGGCAGGATGCCAGCCGGCCCGGGCGGGGTGTCGCGACCGGCGCGGGCCATTCATCGGCTGGCCGTGGAGGTCGGTCGCGGCCGGGCGTTGCGGCGGATGATTTCGTCGATCTGCCGTTCGGCCTCCAGTCCCTCGCGGTCGTAGACCGCCGTGCGGTTGGCCGGATGCCGGGCGGTCACGTCGGATGCGAGCAGCGGCCTTTCGCCATCGCCGACCCGTATGCGGGTGATGGTCGACAGCCCCTGCCGCAACGGGTACCGGCGCAGTTCCTCCGGCGCCAGCGCGATGCGGACCGGAACCCGCTCGGTGATATGGATGAAATTGCCCGAGGTGTTTTCCGGCGGCAGCAGCGCGAACAGACTGCCGGTGCCCGGATGGATGCCCTCCACCCGGCCCTGGTAGATATGGCTGTGCCCCGGCATGTCGACGCTGACCTCGGCGGGCTGGCCCGAACGCACGCGGCCGAGGTCGCGCTCCCGGAGGTTGGCCTCGACCCAGACCTCCTCCAGCGGGACGATGGCCAGCAGGGGCGAGCCCTCGTGCACCTCGTCGCCCACCTGGACCTTGCGCTTGGCGACATAGCCGTCGGCAGGCGCGACGATGAGCCGGCGGCTGTACTCCAGAAACGCCTTGCGCAGGTTGGCGGCCGACTTCAGAACGGCGGGATGGCTGGCGATCTCGGTGCCGTCGGTCAGGGCGTGGACGCCCGCCAGCTCGGCCTGGGCCTGCTGGATGCTGGCCTCGGTCTCGCGGATCTGATCCTCGGTGTTCTGCAGCTGCTGCCGGGGGATGGCGTCCTCGGCGGCGGCGCCGCGATAGCGTTCCAGGTCGTGTTGCAGCCGCCGCAGCGTTGCCTGCCGGGCCTCGATCGCGTGGCGGTATTTGTCGACATCGCTGTAGAGCGCCGCGATCCGCCGCACCGTGTCGCCCAGCTGGGCTTGGGCCTCTTCCCAGGCGAAGCGCGCGCGTGTGCCGTCCAGCCGGACCAGGGGGTCGCCTGCCTTCACGGACTGGCTGTTCTCGACGTGGACTTCCACCACCGTGCCGGCGGTGCGCGCCGACAGGGTCAGCAGATGGCCGGTCACGTAGGCGTCGTCCGTGCTGACCCAGTGCCGGCGGTAGTCCAGCCAGGCGGCGGCGAATCCCGCCAGCGCCAGCAGCAGCACGCCGCCGAGCAGACGCCGCAACCGGCGGTGGCGCGGGGCCTGGGGGCGGTGGGCGTGGCTCATGTCTTCGCCGCCGCGGGGCTGAGGCCGCCGCCCAGGGCCTCGATGAGGTCGATCAGCGCCGCGTATTTGTCGCCCTGACAGGTTTTCAGGCGGAAGACCTGCAGGTCGCGGACATAGCGCTGCTCGAGTTGCAGCGTGCGGTCCTGCAAGCCCTGTTGCGCCAGCACATCGGCCAGTTGCCGGTTGGTCTCCAGGGCGGCCACTGCCTGCCGCTGTGACTGGGTCCGCTGGGTGGCCTCGTCCAGGCGGGCCAGCGCGTCGGCCGTCTGGCGGACGGCACTGACCAGGCCGGCGTTGTAGGTCTCGACGGCGCTGTCGTAGCCGGCCTCACGGGCGGCGAGGTTCGCCTCCAGGCGCCCGCCCTCGAAGATCGGCAGCTCCAGCGTCGGGCCGACGGCGAAGGCCAGGCTGGAGCTGTGGAACAGCGCGTCGATCAGGTTGACGCTGTGCAGGCCGGCAAAGCCGCGGATATTGACGTCCGGATAGAAGGCCTTTTCCGCCACCTCGATGGCCTTGGCGGCGGCCTCGGCCCGGCAGCGGGCGGCGATGATGTCGGGACGCCGGGCCAGCAGGTGCAGCGGTAGGACCGCGGGCGTCGGCGGTAGCTCCGCCACGGGGTCTGCCTCCCAGCGGATGCTGTCGCCGAAGGCGGGACCCTGGCCGGCCATGGCCGCCAGCTGGTCGCGCAGCAGCCGGATGTGCAGGGTGTTGGCTTGCAGCCGTTGCTCGGCTTCCTGCAATCTCGCTTCCTCGGTCTCCAGGGATTGCCGGGTGGCGAGGCCGTGCTCCAGCCGGACGTGCAGCAGCCGCAGACGTTCGCGCAGGGTCGCGGTCATGGCGATCGCCAGGTCGCGTTGCTCGCTGGCCAGCCGCAGGCGGAAATAGGCCCGGCTCAGCGCCGTGCTGAGCAGCAGGCGCGCCTGCAAGTTCTCGGCTTCCTCCGCCTGTACCAGGCCCAGCGCCTCTTCCAGCGCGGCGCGATCGCGGCCCCAGAGATCGACGTGGTATTGCAGGATCACCGGGTTGATCATGGCCAGGGCGAAGGTGTCGCCGGCCAGCTTCAGCTGCACGCTGTTCATGGAATAGTGCATGGCGTCCACGCTCATGCCGGCCGCCACCTGCGGCAGCAGCGCGGCCGCCCGCATGTCGCCCAGCGCCTGGGCCTCGCGCAGCCGATGCGCCGCCACCTTGAGGTCGGGGCTGCCGGCGATGGCGGTTTCCACCAGCCGGTTCAGCGCCGGGTCACGGAAGTCGCGCCACCAGCTGCTGCGTGGCCAGCGCGAGGGTTGGCCGTTGTCCGGGGTCGGTACCAGCTGGTTCAGCGCCATCAGCCGGGCGCGCGGCGTGTCCTCATCCGGCAGCCAGGCGCAGCCGCCCAGCGCCAGGAGGCCGGTCAGGAGCATGGCGCGGCGAAACCCGCTCACGGTTCCTCCATCAGGTTCTCGAATGCCACTTCGCGGTTTTCGGCCCGCTGCGAGCGGATCACCGGCCGGGTCGGCTGCGCCAGCCAGACCAGCATGCCCAGTCCCACGAACAGCCAGCCGGCCAGCCAGAAGGCTTCGTCGATGGCGAAGATCGCCGCATGCTGGGTCACCGTCCTGGCCAGCCGCGCCTCTGCCGCCGCCGGGCTGAAGCCCTGCTGGATCAGGCGCTCCAGCGCCGCCGGGGTCTGCGGATCGAGCAGCGTGAGTCGTTCGACGAAGCGGCTCTGATGGAACGGCGTGCGCCGGTACAGCACCACCCCCGCCAGGGTGATGCCGAAGGCGCCCGAGGCCAGTCGCAGCAGGTTGACGAGTTCCATGACCCGCGGCTGCTGTGCCGCCGCGACACCGTGCAGCAGGATGACCGTCAGCGGGGCGAACAGGCTGCCTAGGCAGAGACCTTCCGCCAGCTTGGGCCAGAGGATCTGGTCGAAGCTGGCCGGCTGATCGTAGCGGCTGATCCAGAAATAGGTCAGGGCGAAGCCGAACAGGCTGGCACTGGCCAGCCAGCGCGCGTCCATGCGCGAGGATAGTTGGTGGGCGACGATGCTGGCCGGCTTGGACAGCAGGAGCATCGGCAGGAACACCATGCCCGCCAGCTTCGACGAGTAGCCGAGCAGCAGCTGCAACTGCACGATCAGCAGCGACAACAGGCCCTGGAAGCCGAGGAAGCCCAGCGACAGGGCCAGCAGGGCGATGGCGACATTGCGCGAGCGCAGCACGCGCAGGTCGACGAAGGCATCCGGCTGGCGGAGCAGGTGGAGGATTGCCCAGGGCAGGCAGAATCCGGTGATCAGGGTCAGCACCATGACCTCGTCCGCGTTCAGCCAGTCGAAATCGTTGCCGAGATTGAGCAGGTTCTGGGTACCCATCAGTACACCGCTGACCAGCAGGAAACCCGTCCAGTCCAGACGCGTCGCGGCGGTGGGTGCCGATGGCGGGAGCGAGCCGATGCTGGCCTGGAGCGCCAGCAGGGCGATGGGGATGTTGCTCCAGAACAGCCAGCGCCAGCCGTGTTCGTCCGCCAGCCAGCCGCCCAGGGTGGTGCCGACGGTGAACGGCGTCAGCGCGAACAGGCCCCACAGCGCCAGGCCGAGCGGCTTGTGCCGCTCGCTGACGGTGCCCAGCGCCAGCTTCTGGCTGACCGGCAGCGCGATGCCGCCACTGAGGCCCAGCACGATACGGCAGGCCAGGAATGCGGCCAGTTCCTCCGCCAGCGCGCAACCCAGCGAGGCAAGGGCGAATGCCGCGTAGGCCCCGCTGGCCACCCGGGCATCGCCGTACCGGCGGCTCAGCGCCCCGGCCAGGGGGAAGCCGATGGCCAGGGCGATCATGAAATCCGTCTGTGTCCAGGTGCCGAAGCTCGGCGCCACGCCCAGCGAGCCGGCCACTCGCGGCAGCATGGCGATATAGGCGCCGGCATTGAACAGGACCGCGACATGGCCCAGGCTGAGTGCCGTGTGGGTCAGCCAGCCCTGCCATTTTGCCGTCGGGACAGCCCTGGCCGTACTCATGCCCCGCCTCTACCTTCAGAGGGAGGTCGTGACGTTGACCGTGAAGGCGTCGGCGTAGATGTCCTGGATGGCGGCGCCGGCCAGGAAGGCCTGCATCTGCGCCTGCTGAACCATGGCCGGATGTCCGCAGAGATAGACCCGCCAGTTCTTCAGCTCGGGCACTTCGCGCAGCGCGACCTCGTGCACGCGCCCGGCCGCATGGTGGGGCGGCACCACCGCTCCCGACAGGCAGGGGACATAGTCGAAATTGGTGTACTCGCGGGTGAGTTTGCGCAGTGGATCGGCCAGATAGAGGCCATCGGGATCGCGGCTGCCGTGGAACAGCCGGATGGGGCCGGTATGTCCCTGCTCCAGGGCGTCGCGCAGGATGCCGTACAGCGGCGCGAGGCCGGAGCCGGTACCGATCAGCAGGATCGGCTGCTCGGGCTGGCCCGGCACGTAAAAGCACTCGCCGGCCGGCCCGCGTATGTCGACGGTATGGCCGACCCGCAAGTGCTCGTGCACCCAGCCACTGACATGGCCGCCCGGCAGATGGCGGACATGCAGGTGCAGGTGATCGTCCGCCGCCGGCACGCTGGCCAGCGAGTAACTGCGCGCCAGATGCTCGTCGCGCAGCAGGTGAATGAACTGACCCGGCCGGTAGTCCAGCGGCTCATGCGGCCGCAGGGCCACCAGCAGGATGTCCTTGGTGAGGGGGTGCAGGCTCTCGACGGTGGCCGGTATGGCTGACTCCTGCTGCGAGGGCAGGGCGACGCACAATTCCTCCTCCGGCCGGCAGATGCAGGCCAGGAAGTACTGCTGCATCCGCAGGGTATCCTTCAGTCCCTGCTGGGCGGCTTCCGGCGGCTGGCCGTCGAGGGCCTTCATCATGCAGGTCTGGCAGACCCCGTTGCGGCAGGAGAAGGGGATCGGCGCGCCATGCTGCAGCAGGCAGTCCAGCACGGACTGCTCCGGCTCCAGTGTATAGCGCTCCGTTTCGAAGCGTATGGCAACCATGAGAGGCTCCTGCGCGCTCGCGTGTTCTTAGCGGCCCAGCACGTCGCTCCGGGTGCTCTCGGCGATGGTGAGCACTTCCTCGACCAGGTTTTCCGGGACATTCAGCTCCCGCAGGGTGCCGCCCAGGTGCTCCATCACCACATCGAAATGATGGTCGTTGAGGCCCATCTGGACCAGACGGGCGTGGCCGCGGCGCATGTCCTGGCCGGTGTAGTTGTGCGGACCGCCGAAGGCCATGGTCAGGAAAGCCTTCTGCTTGGCAGCCTGCTGGGCCATGTCGACGCCAAAGAAGAAATTGTTGATGCGGGCGTCGCTGATCACCTTGCGGTAGAAGATGTCCACGGCGGCGTTGACCGCGGGTTCGCCGCCGAGCTTGTCGTACAGGGTGGCGTTCTTGGTGTTCTGGGTGGCGTCGGTCATGAAGGTCTCCTTGCTTGAATATTGTTTTTCGTCACCGGCGGGAATGCCGGCGGCGTGCGGCGCCGTTTCGCTGGGGCGGCGGCCCGCGCCTGGGGAATAGCAAGTCGTGGGCCAGTCTGTCGGACAACCACCCTGGTGCGTCGCCAGGGTCGCCGCATGTGGCTACAACTGATTGAAAAACAAGTAGAAAATTTGATGTGGTGGGCATCGGACATGGTCGTCGGGCGGGGCGGCAAGCGGCTGGCTTGCAACCCTGGCAGGGGCCCATGCGTGTCATAATGACAATGCCCGTTCCGGCCTGCCCGGGGCACACCTGTCGATTTATCTCAAGCTGCTGAAATGAAAAAGCTTTTCCTGATTTGTTGGCCAGTGCAGGCGGTACGTGTCGGATCAACATCGGTGGTGTCGAAATGACATCGATGTCCCTGGCCGACCCGCCTGTCACCCGCCAGGCCGATATCGACGAGGCCATTCGCGCCGCCGTCCTCAACCTGACCGCGAACCTGTCGATGAAGGACCGGCTGGAGCGGTTTCTGGAGATCTTTGCCAGCGTGACCGGTAACGAGGCCTGTGCCTTGCTGCGCTACAAGGACGGGGTGCTGGTGCCGGTGGCGGCACGCGGGTTGTCCCCGGAGGTGCTGGGACTCACCTTCCGTCCCGGGGAACACCCCCGCTTCGCCGCCATCGTCGCGTCGCGCGACCCGGTGCGGTTTGCCGCCGACGATCCGCGGCCGGACCCTTACGATGGCCTGATCGCCAAGGATGCCAGCGGCACGCTGGCGGTCCATGCCTGCCTGGGTTGCAGCCTGTACAACGAGAACACCCTGTTCGGCGTGCTGTCCGCCGATGCCCTGCGGGCTGGGGCGTTCGAACGGATCGACGACCACGTATTCCAGGTCTTCGCCGCCATCGCCACGGTGGCGCTGCGCTACGAGACCTATATCACCACCCTGGAGACCTTGGCGCGTCACCGTGGCCAGGTGACGACCGAGCTGGTCAACGAGGCGCTGGAGCGCAGCCGGCCGCTGTTGGGCAGGAGCCCGGTCATGCAGGCACTGAATCGCGAGATCGGCGTGGTCGCGCGCTCCGACCTGACCGTGTTGCTGACCGGGGAAACCGGCGCCGGCAAGGAGGTGCTGGCGCGCATCCTGCACTCCCGTTCCAAGCGGGCCGCCCAGCCGCTGGTCTATGTCAACTGCGCCGCCCTGCCGGAATCCCTGGCCGAGAGCGAGCTGTTCGGTCATGTGAAGGGCGCCTTCACCGGCGCCGGCAGCGACCGGGCCGGCAAGTTCGAGCTTGCCGACGGCGGCACCCTGTTCCTGGACGAGGTGGGCGAGCTGCCGTTGTCGATCCAGGCGAAACTGTTGCGGGCCGTGCAGTTCGGCGAAATCCAGCGCATCGGTTCGGATCGTTCCCACCATGTCGACGTGCGCATGATTGCCGCCACCAACCGTGAGCTGCCGGCGGAGGTCCGCGACGGCCGTTTCCGGGCCGATCTCTACCACCGGCTCAGTGTCTATCCGGTGCGGGTGCCGCCCCTGCGCGAACGCCCGGAGGACATTCCCATCCTGGCCGGCCACTTCCTCGAACAGTCGCGCACGCGCCTGGGACTGGCCCGCTTGTCGCTGTCCCGCGCCACCATCCAGGTGCTCTGCCACTATGGCTGGCCCGGCAATGTGCGCGAACTGGAACATGTGATGCTGCGGGCCGCCCTGCGGGCGGCCGACAAGCAGGGCGACAGCGTCGTCATCGAACCCCAGCATCTGGAAGGGCTGGGCACCGAGCCGGCGGTGCCGGACGTGGGAGGGGCAGGGTTGGACGCCTCGATGGCGGAGGCCGTGGCGGCCTTTCAGCGGGAGCTGATCGAGACGGCACTGGCTCGCGCGCGCGGCAACTGGGCCGAAGCCGCGCGCCTGCTGAAGCTGGATCGCGGCAACCTGCACCGCCTCGCCAAGCGCCTGGGCGTTAAGTGACCGGTCGGATGCCAGCGCAGGGACAGGCGTCCCGGTTTGACGGGGGAGCGGCGGGAGATCAGGCGAGCTCGCCCAGCAGGTAGCCGCCGTCCGCCACCCAGCCCAGCAGTCTCGCATCGGCCAGGGTGTAGCTCAGGCGCGAATCCTGCTCGTGGCGCAGCGGCATGCCGACTTTCAGGAAGTTCGGCGTATAGCCGAAGATCCAGCGCTGGCCGTCGTCCAGCGTGCGGACACCCTCCCACAGGATCGGCAGGGTCTGCCCGACATGGCTTTCGGCGAAGCGCCGTTTCTGGATCTCGGCCAGATCGTGCAGGGCACGGCTGCGGGATCTCTTGACATCGCCGGGAACGGCGCCTGCCAGGCTCGCGGCCGCGGTTCCCATGCGTGGCGAGAAGCTGAAGATGTGCAGGTGGCCGAAGCCGACACGCTCGACGAAGGACAGAGTTTCGCGCCACTCGGCCTCGGTCTCGCCGGGGAAGCCGACGATCAGATCGGTGGTGAGATTGATGGCCGGCACGCTGCCGCGCAGCCGGTCTGCCAGCCGGGCGAATTCGTCGGTCCGGCAGCGGCGGGCCATGCGCTTGAGCACCGTGTCCGAGCCGCTTTGCAGCGGCAGGTGCAGGTGCGGCATCAGGCGCGGGTGCTCGAAGAGGCGGATGAAGCGCTCGGGAATGTCCCAGGGTTCGAGCGAGCCCAGCCGCAGCCGGGGAATGTCGGTGTCCCGGAGCACGGCCTCGACCAGCTCGCCCAGGCTGGCGCCAGTGTCGCTGCCGTAGCCGCCGAGATGCACGCCCGTCAGCACCGCCTCGCCTATGCCTTCGGCATGCAGGCGGTTGATCTCCTCGACGACCTCGGCGATGGGGCGGCTGCGCTCCTCGCCGCGCGCCACGGTGACGATGCAGTAGGTGCAGCGGTAGCGGCATCCGTCCTGGACCTTGATAAAGGCCCGGTGGCGTCCGAGCCGGAACAGGGCGGTGGCGCCCGGTTCGGTCGACAGCGCCGGCATGAGCGGCAGTGCCAGGCGTTCGCGGGCGATCTCGACCAGCCGGTGCTTGTCGGCATTGGTTACCACCAGGTCGATGCCCAGCGATTCGGCTTCCTGTGGCTTCAGGGAGGCGTAGCAGCCGCTCATGATCAGTTTGGCGGCAGGATTCTCGCGGGCCGTCCGGCGCAGCAGGTGGCGGGACTTGCGCACCGCATCCTGGGTGACGGCGCAGGAGTTGAGCACTACCAGATCGGCTTCCCCCGGGGTGTCCACCAGCCGGTGGCCATCCGCCTGGAACTGCTGTGCCCAGGTTTCCAGCTCCGCCTCGTTGAGGCGGCAGCCGAGTGTCTTGAGATGTACGCGCATGGGGTCAGCGTTCCTGATGCAGGCGGGGAGGCATGGCCGTCACTCCCACAGCATGGCAAACCACTGGATCGCCAGCAGCAGGGTGAAACCCACGCACAGGCCGACCTGGACGCGTCGGTCGATGCGATCGATGTGCCGGACCGTGGCGCTCTGCCAGACGGCGTCCGTCTGGTGCAGCCGGTTGGATGCCCACAGGAACAGCCCGAACAGCAGCAGATTGACGACGTAGCAGGCGTTGTAGACCATGTCCAGGTAAGTCGCGTAGGGCAGATCGGGCAGTTTCTCCCGGTAGCCCTGCTGCAGGAAGACCAGGGTCAGCAAGGCCGTCGGCGGGATTCCCAGCCTGACCTCCCACAGGGCGGGAGAGAGCATCGGCGACAGCAGCACCAGCGCCATGACCACAACCAGCGGCAGGAACAGCTTGAGCAGGGCGGCGTTGACCGATTGCTGGTAGACGGTGGCGAACATCACCTGCGCGACTGGCGCGGGCAGCAGGCTATGGTCCGGGTTCAGTCCGAAGCGGGAGCCGTATTCGTGCTGATGGCGTTGCACGTCGAAGCCGATGGTCCTGTAGCCTATGAGATCGCTGTAAAGACCGACTCCCGAGTCTTCCCGGTCGGGCACCAGGGCCAGCGGCAGGTGCCCGGCGCGTGTCAGGTTTTCGGACAGTTCCAGCACCACCGGCAGGCGGATGCGCTGGAACGGAAAGCGGCGGAAGTCGAGTTCGGCGACATAGAACTGCCCGGAGAATTGCAGGCTCTGATGGTAACGGCCATCCGCCAGGCGAATCGGAGCGGGGTAGACCGGTTCCAGCCTGGAATCCCAGCTATCGATCAGGTTGACCCAGTTCAGCCACTTTTCCGGCGGCAGGTTCTCGTTCGCCAGCACGGTCTGAACCCTTTCCGGCCAGTTCAGCCAGATGCGCCCGACGGCATTGAAGGTTTTGTCGTCCACCGAGAACAGGTAGTTGTTTTCGATATAGACGCCGACTTCCAGCGTCTCCGCATCGGCGGGCGGCGCAGAGGGGGCCGGCAGCAGGCGATCGCGATGGCCGGCCTCGCCGGGTTCCAGCAGGCCAGCGCGCATCAGGCTGACCACCAGTGCCGAGACGCCCAGGAACAGGCCCAGCGCGAACAGTATGGCCCGGTCCGGATTCGGCAACGGCAGGCGTCTCATGGGTTCAGGCCGGGATGGCCGGGCAGCGCTCCCCGGCAGCTGACATTTCTGCCCGCACGGGTCTATCGCCTCTGGCCGGCTGCCTTCAGGTCCAGCACGTCCTGCATGTCGTAGAGCCCCGCCGGCCGGTCCGCCAGCCAGGCCGCCGCCCGCATGGCGCCCCTGGCGAAGGTCAGGCGGCTGGAGGCGTTGTGGGTGATTTCCACCCGCTCGCCTTCGTCGGCGAACATGACGGTGTGTTCGCCGACGATATCGCCGGCCCGGATCACGGAGAAGCCGATGCTCCCCGGCGCGCGCTCGCCGGTATGGCCCTCGCGGCTCCAGACGGCGCACGATTTCAGGTCGCGGCCCAGCGCAGCGGCCACCACCTCGCCCATGCGCAGCGCAGTGCCGGAGGGCGCATCCACCTTGTGGCGATGATGGGCCTCGATGATCTCGATGTCGGTGGTGTCGCCCATCACCTGCGCGGCGATTTCCAGCAGCTTGAGGCAGAGATTGACCCCTACGCTCATGTTGGGTGCGAGCACGATGGGGATGTCCTGCGCCGCCCGTTCGATCACCGCGCGCTGTTCCTCGCTGAAGCCGGTGGTGCCGATGACCATGCGCTTGCCCCAGGTCCGGCAGTATTCAAGGGCCGCGAGCGAGGGCTCGGGGCGGGTGAAGTCGATCAGCGTGTCGAAGGCGTCGTGCCGGTCGGCAAGGCTGTCGGCCACGCGGACGCCGCAGGCCGGGAGTCCCGCCAGAGCGCCGGCATCGCTGCCGATGGCGGGGCTGCCGGGCCGTTCCAGGGCTGCCGCCAGGGTCAGTCCATCGGCCTGCTGACAGGCATTGATGAGGGCATGGCCCATGCGGCCAGCGGCGCCGTGAATGGCGACTCGAATCATGTGGATCTCCCCGGTGTCGGTGGTATGGACAAAAAAGCGGGCGCCCGTGGCGCCCGCCGAAAGGTCTGACGATGCGGCGTTCAGAGCCCGATTTTATCGAAAAACTGCTTGACCCCATCCAGCCAGCCGTGAGTTTGCGGGCTGTGCTTGCTGCCGCCGCCACTCAGGGATTCGTCGAGCTGGCGGATCAGTTCGATCTGTTCCTTGTTGAGGTGGACCGGGGTCTCGATGCGTACCCGGCACATGAGATCGCCGACCGGGCCGCCGCGAACCGGTTTCACACCCTTGCCGCTGAGGCGGAACAAGCGGCCGGTCTGGGTTTCCGGCGGGATCTTGAGCGCTACCTTGCCGGACAGGGTCGGCACCTCGACCTCGCCGCCGAGGCAGGCGTTGGCGAAGCTGATGGGCACCTCGCAATAGAGGTTGGCGCCGTCACGGGTGAAGATGGGGTGGTCCTTGACGTGCACCTGCACGTACAGGTCGCCGGCTGGTCCGCCCGCCTCGCCGGCCTCGCCCTCGCTGGACAGGCGGATGCGGTCGCCGGTATCGACGCCGGGCGGGATCTTGACCGACAGGGTCTTGGTATCCTGCGTGCGGCCCTGGCCATGACAGCTGCGGCAGGGATCCTTGATCTGCTTGCCCGAGCCGCGACAGGTGGGACAGGTCTGCTGGACCGAGAAGAAGCCCTGCTGCATGCGCACCGCGCCATGGCCATGGCAGGTGGGGCAGGTGACGACCGCGGAGCCCTTGCTGGCACCGCTGCCGTTGCAGCTCTTGCAGCTGACCAGGGTCGGAATCTGGATCTTGACCTCAGTGCCGGCCACGGCATCTTCCAGGGAGATTTCCAGGTTGTAGCGCAGGTCGGAACCCCGCTGGGCACCGCCGCGGCTGCGCGAGCCGCCGCCACCGAAGATGTCGCCGAACACATCGCCGAAGATGTCGCTGAAATTCGCGCCCCCGAAACCGGCGCCGCCGCCCATGCTGGGATCCACGCCGGCATGGCCGAACTGGTCATAGGCCGAGCGCTTTTTCGGATCGGAGAGCACGTCATGCGCTTCCTTGATCTTCTTGAACTGCTCCTCGGCCTGCGGATTGTCGCGGTTGCGATCCGGGTGGTACTTCATCGCCAGGCGGCGGAAGCTTTTCTTGATCTCGTCATCGCTCGCATTGCGGGATACGCCGAGCAGTTGGTAGTAGTCTTCTTTCGCCATAACGCAAAATGCCGCGTCACGCGGACGCGGCTTGGGTGAAGGTGGGTCGGAGGGGCGGCGGACTTCGGTCTGCCGCCCCGGGTTCGCCGCGCGGAACGATTACTTCTTGTCGTCCTTGACTTCCTCGAACTCGGCGTCGACGACGTCCTCGTCGCCGGCCTTGCCCGCAGACTGTTCCTGGGCGCCGGCCGTCGCACCTGCCGCGCCGGCATTCTGCGAGTAGAGCCGCTCGGCCAGCTTGCCGGATACCTCGGTGAGGTGCTGGGTCTTGCGGTCGATGGCCTCCTTGTCGTCGCCCTTCATGGCCTCCTTGAGTTCGTTGATGGCGGTCTCGAGGGCGCTCTTCTCGCCCGCTTCGGCCTTGTCGCCCAGCTCGTCCAGGGTCTTCTGCGCGGCATGGATCAGCGAGTCGGCGTGGTTGCGCGCCTGGACCAGCTCGTGCAGTTTCTTGTCCTCCTCGGCATGCAGCTCGGCGTCCTGCACCATGCGCCGGATTTCCTCCTCGGACAGGCCGCTGGAGGCGGTGATGCGGATCGACTGTTCCTTGCCGGTGGCCTTGTCCTTGGCGGATACATGCAGGATGCCGTTGGCGTCGATGTCGAAGGTGACCTCGATCTGCGGCATGCCGCGCGGCGCCGGCGGGATGTCGGCCAGGTCGAAGCGGCCCAGCGACTTGTTGTCCCGCGCCATTTCGCGCTCGCCCTGGAGGACGTGGATGGTGACCGCCGTCTGGTTGTCATCGGCGGTCGAGAATACCTGACCGGTCTTGGTCGGGATGGTGGTGTTCTTCTCGATCAGCTTGGTCATCACGCCGCCCAGGGTCTCGATGCCCAGCGACAGCGGGGTGACGTCCAGCAGCAGCACATCCTTGACCTGGCCGCCGAGCACGCCACCCTGGATGGCCGCGCCCAGTGCCACGGCCTCGTCGGGGTTGACGTCCTTGCGCGGTTCCTTGCCGAAGATCTGGGTCACCATCTCCTGGACCTTGGGCATGCGGGTCTGGCCGCCGACCAGGATGACCTCGTCGATCTGGCTGGCCTTGAGGCCGGAGTCCTTCAGGGCGGTCTCGCAGGGGCCGCGGGTCTTCAGCACCAGATCCTCGACCAGCGACTCCAGCTTGGCGCGGGTCAGCTTCAGGTTGAGGTGCTTCGGGCCGCTGGCGTCCGCGGTCACATACGGCAGGTTGATGTCGGTCTGCTGGCTGGAGGACAGTTCGATCTTGGCCTTCTCGGCAGCCTCCTTGAGGCGCTGCAGGGCCAGCGCATCGTTGTGCAGGTCGATGCCGTTGTCCTTTTTGAATTCGTCGCAGATCCAGTCGATGATGCGCAGGTCGAAGTCCTCGCCACCCAGATGGGTGTCACCATTGGTGGACAGCACCTCGAACTGGTGCTCGCCGTCGACTTCGGCGATTTCGATGATGGAGACATCGAAGGTGCCACCGCCGAGGTCATAGACCGCGACCTTCATGTCGCCCTTCTTGCGGTCGAGACCGAAGGCCATGGCCGCCGCGGTCGGCTCGTTGATGATGCGCTTGACTTCCAGGCCGGCGATGCGGCCGGCGTCCTTGGTGGCCTGGCGCTGCGAGTCGTTGAAGTAGGCCGGCACGGTGATGACGGCTTCCTTGATCTCCTCGCCCAGGAAGGCCTCGGCATCCTTTTTCAGCTTCATCAGCACCCGGGCGGACACTTCCGGCGGCGCCATCTTCTTGCCGTTGACCTCGATCCAGGCATCACCGTTGTCCGCCTCGACGAGGCTGTAGGGGACCAGATGGATGTCACGCTGCACGACATCGTCCTTGAAGCGGCGGCCAATCAGGCGCTTGACCGCGAACAGGGTGTTCTTCGGATTGGTGATGGCCTGGCGCTTGGCCGACTGGCCGACCAGCACCTCGTTGTCGGGGGTGAAGGCCACGATGGAAGGCGTGGTGCGTGCGCCCTCGGAATTCTCGATGACACGCGGCTTGCCGCCTTCGAGGATGGCGACGCAGGAATTGGTGGTGCCCAGGTCGATACCGATGATTTTTGACATTTATTTCTCCGGGTAATGCGTGAATTCAGAATGGATCGCCGATGCTGAAGGCTGATGTGGGGCGTGGCGCGCCGTTTTCAAGCGCCGCCCTGGATGGCCTGCGAGACGACGACCATGGCAGGGCGCAGCAGGCGGCCATGCAGCAGGTAGCCCTTCTGGTAAACCTTGATGACGGTATTGGGCTCGGCTTCGTCGGTGGGTTGCATGGCCATGGCCTGGTGCAGTTCGGGATTGAATTTCTCGCCCTCGGGATTCACCGGCGACAGCTGGAATTTCTCGAACGTGGCAAGCAGCTGCCTGAGGGTCAATTCCATGCCCTCGCGCAATTTGGCGACTTCGGGGGTGTCGCTGGTCTCGACGCTGAGGCCCAGTTCCAGGCTGTCGGCAACGGACAATAGCTCGCGGGCGAACTTTTCCAGCCCGAATTTGCGGGCATCCTGCACATCCTTGTCGGCGCGACGCTTGAGGTTCTCCAGCTCGGCCTGGGTTCTGACGAACTTGTCCCAGTTTTCCTCGGCCTGCCGGGCCAGCTGGTTGAGCTGCTCGGTCAAGTCCCGAGGCGCATCCTGTTCGGCGGGCACTTCGGTCCCGGTTGCGGTCGTGTCGGGCGTTTCCTGCTGATCTTCGGGCAAAACGTCGTCCGGGCTCATGTGAACGGGCTCCATCGTGTGAAATTGGGTTGGTGGGATTGGGTGATCGGCCTGGCCAGCCGTCTGGCCGGGCTGCCTTCAGCTAAATTGGGGCAGGGCTCTGTGATTCAAGGCAGCGCCGACCAGTTTGGCGGTCAGGTCGACCAGCGGGATCACGCGCTCGTACTTCATGCGGGTCGGCCCGATGACGCCGAGCACCCCGACGGCCTGGTCGTTGATGGCATAGGGTGCGGTCACCAGGCTGCAATGGCCGAGCGCGCGGTGGCCGGATTCCTCGCCGATGAAGATCTGCACGCCGGGCGATTCGATGCAGCGGTCCAGCAGCTGCATCATGGCTTCCTTCTGGTGCAGGGCCTCGAACAGGCTGCGGAACTGCTCCATGTCGGCCAGTTCGGAGAAGTCCATCAGGTTGATTTCGCCGGACACGAACACCGGGCTGCGGCGCTTGCCGCGATCATCCAGGGCCAGGTCGGTGAGGGTGGCGGCATCGAGGATTTCCTGGCTCAGGCGATCGCGGGTTGCCTGGATTTCCCGTGCCAGGGTGGTGCGGACACTGTTGATGTGCTTGCCGTTGAAACGGCTGTTGAGGAAGTTGGCGGCCGCCTGAAGTTCCGCCGGGCTGAAGTCCCGCGGCACCTGGATGATCTTGTTGTGGATTTGCTGCTGCTCGGTGATGAGGATGACCAGCAGCCGGCGTTCCGACAGCGGCAGGAATTCGATGTGGCTGAAGGCGTTCGATTCCTGCCGGGGCAGCATCACGATTCCCGCCATGTGGGTCACCTCCGACAGCAGGCGGGAGGCGGTTTCCAGCACGTCGCCCGGGGAGTCCTGGAGCAGGAGATCTTCCCTCAGCTGGTGGACAATGGCGTCCTGCAGGGGTTTGACCGTCATCAGGGTGTCGATGAAGAACCGGTAGCCGGATGCCGTCGGCATGCGTCCGGCGGAGGTGTGCGGGGCGGTGATGAGACCCATGTCTTCGAGGTCGGCCATCACGTTGCGGATGGTGGCGGGGCTCAGGTTGAGCCCGGCATCCTTGGCCAGCGACCTGGAACCGACCGGCTGCCCCTCATTGATATAGCGTTCCACCAGAACCTTGAACAGGTAGGAGGCACGCTCGTTCAATTGATGGATAATGGGCACGGAGTTCCTCGCAGGCTCCCGATTAGCACTCTGACGTGGAGAGTGCCAGAAACTAGCAATCCCCAGATGCAGTGTCAAGAAGCGCCTAACATGCGGCCGTGGCGCCCAGGCCAGTTCAGTCGGGTACCGCGGGCCATGCGCAGCAGCCTGTGGTCGCGCCAGCCAGCGGCAGCCTGGTTGGTCCTGTTGCCAGAATCGATGATGTCCATGCCCTTGACCGCCAAGTTTTGCAGGGTCCGTTGCGCATGACCGCGCTGGCCGGTTTTCGCGTCGCGGCACTGATCGGCAAGCCGGACGCCGGGCGTATTGCGGAGACCCTGACGGAATTGCACGCGCTGCTGATTCGCCGTGGAATCCGGGTGATCGTGGATGCCGATTCCGCGCCTTTCATCCATGGCGTCGTGCCGGATCGCGGCTCGCTCAGGGAACTGGGCCAGCGCTGCGACTTTGCCGTGGTGGTGGGCGGCGACGGCACCCTGCTGGCCGCCGCCCGCGCCCTGGCCGAGTACGATATTCCCCTGATCGGTGTGAATCTGGGCCGGCTGGGTTTCCTGGTCGACATTTCCCCGGCCGATGTCGCCACGCATCTCGATGCGGTGCTGCAGGGCCGTTTCCTCGAGGAGGAGCGCTTCATGCTGGGCGCCAGGGTCATGCGGCACGGCCAGGTGATTTTCCAGCAGACGGCGATCAACGACGTGGTGATACACCGCTCGCATGCCACCAGCATGATCGAGATCGTCACGCATATCGACGGGTTGTTCCTCAATTCCCAGCGTTCGGACGGGTTGATCGTCTCCACCCCCACCGGCTCCACCGCCTATGCCCTGTCCGCCGGCGGACCGATCCTGTCGCCGACGCTGCCCGCCATCGTCCTCGCACCGATCAATCCGCACGCCCTGACCAATCGGCCGATCGTCATCGACAGCCGCAGCACGGTCGGCATCTCGTTCCGGCCCGGCAAGCTTTTCGGGGCCCAGGTCGTGTGCGACAACATTTCCAGCCCCGGTCTGGACATCGACGATACGGTTGAAATCCGCAGGGAAGCCAAGCCCTTCCGGTTGCTGCATCCACTGGGGTACGACTTTTTCGAGATCCTCCGCGTCAAGCTGAACTGGAGCTCGGGTTATCGCATCTAGCGAGAGGGGATTTGCGGGATCTTGCTCCGTGCCAGCGGTGATCCGCGAGGCTTGATTCGGTCCGAGAGCTGTCTGTCCGGCGCGGCCCGGTTATCCACCGTTGCCGTGGGCAAGTCTGTGGACAACCCTTGCGCGAGCCGCTGACGACCGCTAGGGGCAAGGGCTCTGGCCAGCCGGCCAGATTTTGGGCGGCTGGCTTTGATCGCGTGCGAGAATGACCCGGTAAGGGTGTCGCACCCGGCGGCCGCGCGGCCGCCCCGAGGCTTTCGGAAACCGCTTACCCAATAGATCAATAGCTTGTGGCTTGTATGGTTGATTCTGGTTGCCGGGTCTGGCCATGTTGACGCATCTCGATATTCGCGATCTTGCCGTCGTCGAGTCGCTCGGCCTCGCCTTTGCGCCAGGGCTGACCGTGCTGACCGGCGAGACCGGCGCGGGCAAGTCGATCCTGCTGACCGCCCTGGGGCTGGCGCTCGGTGATCGTGCCGACTCGGCGTTTGTCCGGCCCGGGGCCGCCAGGGCCGAGATCAACCTCGGTTTCGACCTGGCCGACAGCCCCGGGTCGTTGCGCTGGCTGGAGGACCAGGAACTGGCGGCTGGCACGGAATGCCTGGTTCGGCGCACCATCGCCGTGGATGGCCGCTCCCGCGCGTTCATCAATGGCAGTCCCGTCAACCTGCAGACCTTGCAGTCATTCGGGCAGAACCTCATCGAAATTCATGGCCAGCACGCTCACGTGCAGCTGGCCAAGCCCCAGGAACAGCGGCGCCTGCTCGACGCTTTCAGCGGTACCGGCCAGCTTGCCGCCGATGTCGAGAATCTCTACCGGCGCTGGCGGCAGCTCAGGGATGAGCTCAGGCGGCTGACCAGCGACGCCGCAGAGCGACAGGCGCGGCTGGGGCTGTTGCAGTTCCAGGTGGACGAGCTGGAGCAGCTGGACATCGCCGCCCTGCGCTATGCCGAACTGGTCGAGGAGCAGACCCGGCAGGCCGGCGTGGAGCGGATTCTGGACGTGGGTCAGGCCGAGCTGGAGGCGCTCTACGAGGACGAGACCCTGTCCGTCTATGCGCGTCTTGCCCATGCCCTGCATTCCCTGGCCGATCTCGCCCGGCTGGCGCCGGAGCTTAGCGAGATTCGTGGTCTCCTGCAGGAAGCCCAGTTGAGCGTTAAGGAGGCCTCCCTGCAACTGCGGCGCAACCTCGACCGGCTGGATGCCGACCCGGCCCGGCTGGCGACCCTGGAACAGCGCCTTGCCGATGTGCACCGGCTGGCGCGCAAGCATCATCTGCGCCCCGATGAGTTGCCGGCCCATTTGCTTCAGCTGCGGGCGGAGCTCGACCGGCTGACCGGCGGTTCCGCCGGTACGGAGCGGCTGGCCGAGGAACTGGCCGGCATCGAGCGGGCCTATCGCGACGCCAGTTGCGCGCTGTCGCGGCAACGGACGGCTGGTGCCGAACGCCTGCAAGGGCGCATTTCGGCGATCATTCGCGAACTGGGCATGCCCCAGGGCGAATTCCGTGTCCAGCTGCGTTCGGATGATCGGGCCGAACCCAGCGCCGGCGGCGCCGACAGCGTCGAGTTCCTGGTCAGCGCCAATCCCGGCATGCCGCTGCGCCCGCTGGCCCGGGTCGCTTCCGGCGGCGAGCTGTCCCGTATCGGCCTGGCGATCCAGGTGGCCGCGACCGATGGCAAGCGCGTGCCGACCCTGGTGTTCGACGAGGTCGACAGCGGTATCGGCGGCGGGGTGGCCGAAGTGGTCGGGCAGAAGCTGCGCCTGCTGGGCTTGGACCGGCAGGTGTTCTGCGTAACCCATCTGGCACAGGTGGCGTCCCAGGGGCATCGGCATCTGCTGGTGGAGAAACACAGTGATGCCGGTGGCACCCACTCGTCCGTCCGGCTGATCGAGGGCGAGGCGCGTCGCGACGAGATTGCCCGTATGCTGGGCGGCGTGCGGATTACCCCGCAAACTCTGGCGCATGCCCGTGAGATGTTGGAGCTGGCCGCTGCGGACCGGCCGGAGCCGGCGGCGTAGCCGACCGGCGGGCCTTGGTGGCGGTTGCCACGGCAGGTCCGGCGTTGCCATTGAATCGCGCCGGTTCGTCTCCATTTCATGTCTTGATGACGGACAGTCGCTGTGTGACCTCGGCGCTATCCTGTTAGTATTGGTTCATTTTGGGGCTATCGCTGCCTCTCGTGACGAAGGGGATTTCGTATCCCCGGCGAGGAAATCCGATCGTGAATGACATGTTCAAGAATGTGGTGCTGTGGGTTGTCGTGGCCGTCGTCCTGATGTCCATGTTCAACAATTTCGGCGGGCGAAGATCCGCCGATGCCGGCATGTCCTATTCCCAGTTCATCGCCTCGGTCAAGGATGGCCAGATCAAGCAAGTGACGCTGGAGGACACGGTCATTCACGGCGTGACCACGACCGGTGAACGGTTCACCACCTTCGCGCCCACCAACGATCCGCATCTGGTCGACGACCTGCTGGAAAACCACGTCGACATCAAGGTCGATCCGCCGGAATCGGAATCCTTCCTGATGCAGATTTTCATCTCCTGGTTCCCGATGCTGCTGCTGATCGGCGTCTGGGTCTTCTTCATGCGCCAGATGCAGGGCGGCGGTGGCGGCCGCGGTGCGATGTCCTTCGGCAAGAGTAAGGCGCGGCTGATCGAGGAGGACCAGATCAAGGTCACCTTCACCGATGTCGCCGGCTGCGACGAGGCCAAGGAAGACGTGCAGGAGATGGTCGACTTCCTCAAGGATCCCAGCAAGTTCCAGAAGCTCGGCGGCAAGATTCCCCGGGGCGCGTTGATGGTCGGGCCGCCCGGTACCGGCAAGACCCTGCTGGCCAAGGCCATTGCCGGCGAGGCGCGGGTGCCGTTCTTCTCCATCTCGGGCTCCGATTTCGTGGAAATGTTCGTCGGCGTGGGTGCATCGCGCGTGCGCGACATGTTCGAGCAGGCAAAGAAGAACGCGCCCTGCATCATCTTCATCGACGAGATCGACGCTGTCGGCCGCCATCGTGGCGCGGGGCTGGGCGGCGGTCACGACGAGCGCGAGCAGACCCTCAACCAGCTGCTGGTCGAGATGGACGGTTTCGAGGGCACCGAGGGCATCATCGTCATCGCGGCGACCAACCGGCCCGACGTGCTCGATCCGGCCCTGCTGCGTCCCGGACGCTTCGATCGCCAGGTCGTGGTGGGACTGCCGGATGTGCGCGGGCGCGAGCAGATCCTCAAGGTTCACATGAAGCGCGTGCCGATGGCGCCCGATGTGCAGGTATCCTACCTGGCACGGGGGACCCCGGGCTTCTCCGGCGCCGACCTGGCCAATCTGGTGAACGAGGCGGCCCTGTTCGCCGCCCGCAAGAACAAGCGTCAGGTGGAAATGGAGGACTTCGAAAAGGCCAAGGACAAGATCCTGATGGGTGCCGAGCGCAGGTCCATGGTCATGAGCGAGGAAGAGAAGCGCCTGACCGCCTACCACGAGGCCGGCCATGCCATCGTCGGTCGCCTGGTGCCGGATCACGATCCGGTCTACAAGGTCAGCATCATGCCGCGTGGCCGGGCGCTCGGGATCACCATGTTTCTGCCCGAGCGCGACCAGTACAGTGCCAGCCTGGAGAAGCTGGAAAGCCAGATTTCCAGCCTGTTCGGCGGCCGGGTGGCCGAGGAACTGATCTTCGGCCGCCGCAAGGTGACGACCGGGGCCCAGAACGACATCGAGCGGGCCACCAATCTGGCCCGCAACATGGTGACGCGCTGGGGCTTGTCGGAGCGGCTGGGGCCGCTGGCCTACAGCGAGGAGGAGGGCGAGGTGTTCCTGGGGCGTTCTGTCACCAAGCACAAGATGGTTTCGGAAGAGACGGCCCATCTGATCGACGAGGAAATCCGCTCCTTCATCGACCGTAACTACGAGCGTTCGGAACGCATCCTGAAGGAGCATCTGGACAAGCTGCATCTCATGGCCGAAGCCCTGATGAAGTACGAGACCATCGATCACCTGCAGATCGATGACATCATGGCGGGACGCGAGCCGAGGCCACCGCAGAACTGGGACGAGACGCCGCCGGCGGGGGGCGCGACCCCGTCGGCGCCGGTGACAGAAGGCGGCCCGCCGGCGGCGGGCGAGGTCGGCAAGGCCGCCGAGCAGCACTGATCCCGGCAGGCCAGGTATCCTTCGGCCCCTGCCCAGCAGGGGCTTCATTTTTGCGCGGTCCGAAAACCGCACCGGTCCGTTGTTAACCGTTTCGCGGGAATCGTAAGCAGTATGAGTCGGGCATATTTTGGTACGGATGGCATACGTGGCAAGGTCGGGACCTACCCGATCACTGCCGACTTTGTTCTCAAGCTGGGCTGGGCGGCCGGGCGCGTGCTGGCGCGCGACCGGGCGGATGCGACGGTGGTCATCGGCAAGGACACGCGCATTTCCGGCTACATGTTCGAATCGGCCCTGGAAGCCGGGCTTTCGGCCGCAGGCGTGAATATCCAGCTGACCGGACCCATGCCGACACCGGCGGTTTCCTACCTGACGCGCACCTTCCGGGCCGAGGCAGGCATCGTCATCAGCGCTTCGCACAATCCCTATTTCGACAATGGCATCAAGTTCTTCGGACCCGACGGGTTGAAGCTCTCGGACGCTATCGAGAGGCTGATCGAGGCCGAAATCGACCAGCCCATGACCACGGTGGATTCCGCCAAGATTGGCAGGGCCATTCGCCTGAAGGATGCCGCCGGGCGTTACATCGAATTCTGCAAGAGCACCATTCCCGCCGGTACCGAGTTCCATGGGGTCAAGCTGGTGGTGGACTGCGCCCATGGTTCGACCTATCACATCGCACCGCATGTCTTCGCCGAACTGGGCGCCACGGTGATCACCATGGGCGACACTCCCAATGGTTTTAACATCAACGAGCATGTCGGGGCGACCAAGCCTGCCGCCTTGGCCCGGCGGGTACTGGAGGAGGCGGCCGATTTCGGTCTGGCCCTGGATGGCGATGGCGATCGCCTGATCATGGTGGATCATGAGGGGCATATCGTCGATGGTGACGAGCTGCTCTACATCATCGCCACCTGCCGCCACGCGGAGGGCGCCCTGCGGGGGCCGGTGGTGGGAACATTGATGACCAATCTCGGGCTGGAGCACGCCCTGGCGCGCTTCGGTGTGGAACTCAAGCGTGCGTCCGTTGGCGACCGCTACGTCATGGAGATGATGCTGAGTCATGACAGTACGCTGGGGGGCGAGAGTTCCGGGCACATCATCTGTCGCGACCGCATTCCGACGGGCGATGGGATCGTTGCCGCCCTGCAGGTCATGGAGGCCATGCGGGCTACCGGCAAGTCCCTCAGCGAGCTTCGCGGCGGCATGGATAAATATCCCCAGCGTCTGGTCAATGTCCAGGTGGCCGCCAGGGTCGATCTGCGCCAGCACGATGGCGTGCAGCGCCTCACGCGCGAGGTCGAGGCCGAGCTGGCCGGCGAGGGGCGGGTTCTGCTCCGGGCCTCGGGGACCGAGCCCGTTGTGCGGGTGATGGTTGAAGGTGCCGATGGCGACAAGGTGCATCGTCTGGCGGAGAAGCTCGCGGCTGCCGTTGCGGAGGCACTGGCCTGAGCGTTGCTTCCCTTGACTGCGCAAAAGAGCTGCTACGCCGGGCTGGATGACAGGCATTCGCAAGTTCTGATTAAATGCCGGCGAGATAAGACGTGTTCTGATTACAGAAGCCAACCAATAAAGACGGAGAAAAGGAATGTCTAAAGGTCAAAATTTGCAGGATCCCTTCCTGAATGCGCTGAGAAAGGAACATGTTCCCGTGTCGATCTACCTGGTCAACGGCATCAAGTTGCAGGGCAAGATCGACTCCTTCGATCAATACGTGATCATCCTGAAGAATGCCGTCAGCCAGATGGTCTACAAGCATGCCATTTCCACCATCGTGCCCGCCCGCCAGGTCAGGCTCTCGCAGGGCGGCGAGGAAGTGGAGGAAGAGGTCTGATACGACCGCTTACCGATTCAGAGCGGTGATGACCGGGATATCCTCCGGCATATATGTTTGATCGTCCGGCGTCCGGGGAGAGGGCTGTGCTCGTCCAGAGCGGTGCGAGGGTCGACGAGCGATCGCTGGCGGAACTGAAGGAGCTGGCCCGTTCTGCCGGGGCTGTTCCCGTGGCGACCGTCATCGGCAAGCGCGATCAGCCCGACCCCCGGTCCTATATCGGCAAGGGCAAGCTCGAGGAGCTGACGCAATGCATTGCCGAGCAGGAAGCCGAGCTGGTGCTGTTCAACAATCCCTTGTCGCCCAGCCAGGAGCGGAACCTCGAAAAGGCTCTCCAGGTGCGGGTCCTGGACCGGACCGGTCTCATCCTCGACATCTTCGCGCAGCGGGCGCAGAGCTACGAGGGCAAGCTGCAGGTGGAGCTGGCCCAGCTGCGCCACCTGTCGACTCGACTGGTCCGGGGCTGGACTCACCTGGAACGGCAGAAGGGTGGCATCGGTCTGCGCGGCCCGGGCGAAACCCAGCTGGAAACGGACAAGCGCCTGATCGGCAAGCGTATCAGCCAGATCCAGAAGCGGCTGGAAAAGGTCGACAAGCAGCGCGAGCAGGGCCGTCGTTCGCGCAAGCGTTCCGCGGTGCCGGTGGTAGGGCTGGTCGGCTACACGAATGCCGGCAAATCCACCCTGATCAACGCCCTGACCGGGGCGAGCGTCTATGCGGCAGACCAGCTCTTCGCCACGCTGGATCCCGCCCTGAAACGGCTCCCGCTCGGACCGGACGCGGTGGTGATCCTGGCGGATACGGTGGGATTCGTACGCGATCTGCCGCATGAGCTGGTGGCGGCCTTCAAGTCGACCTTGCAGGAGACCGTGCAGGCCGATCTTCTGCTGCATGTGATCGATGCCGGTGACGAGCAGCTGGCCGAGACGCTCGCGGAGGTCGAGCGGGTGATCGAGGAGATCGGTGCCGGCGATGTACCCAGGATTCGCCTGTACAACAAGATCGACCGGTTGGAAAACCCGGCGCCTATGGTGCGGGTCGGCGAGGATGGTCAGGTGGCGGAGATATGGCTGTCGGCGCTCACGGGCGAAGGCCTGGAACTGCTGCTCGAGACCTTGCGCCAGCGTTTTTCGGGCCACCGTCAGATCCGTGAGCTGCGCCTGATGGCTCATGAGGGCGCGGTGCGGGCACGCCTCTACCGCAGTGCCAGGGTGCTGCGCGACGAGGTCGATCCCGAGGGCGGCTGGCGGATGTCCGTCGAGGCACAGTCCGACCATCTGACATTCCTCGACAACAGGCCGGAGGCCGGGGCAACCGATGCCGATGCTTCCGGTCCGGAAGCATCGCATGCGGCCGAAGCAGCCGCGAGCCACGATTGAAAACAGCCCCGGGTTGCAGGTCTCCCGGGACGCACCGCAAGCATCATCCAAGGCCACCTGTCGATGTGGTCCCAAGCCTATGGGGAGAAAGCATGTCCTGGAACGAACCGGGTAGTAACAAAAAGGATCCCTGGAGCGGCCGCGAGCAGCCGCCTGGACCACCAGATCTCGATGAGGTATTGAAGGGCCTGCAGGACAAGCTCAGATCTCTGTTCGGCGGGCGCGCCCCCGGTGGGAGCGGTGGCGGCCAGGCCGCTGGCCAGTTGGCCGCGCTGGTGGCCGCCATCGTGCTGGGCCTGTGGATGCTGACCGGCATTTACCTGGTCGACGAAGGCAGCCGGGGCGTGGTGACCCGCTTTGGCGCCTATGTCGACACGACGCAGCCGGGGCTGCACTGGCATATCCCGGGACCGATCGAGAAGGTCGAGATCGTCAACATGGAGCAGCAGCGCTTCGTCGAAGTGGGCTATCGCTCCGGCGGTCGCCAGCAATCGCTGGCCTCGGTACCCAAGGAAGCCATGATGCTGACCCAGGACGAAAACATCATCGATATCCGCCTGGCGGTCCAGTATCAGATCAAGGACCCTCAGCAGTACCTGTTCAACGTCGCCGATCCCGACCCGACGCTCAAGCAAGTGATCGAAAGCGCGCAGCGGGCGGTGATCGGCAAGAACACCATGGATTTCGTGCTCACCGAAGGGCGCAGCAACATCGCCGATGAAATCAAGCGCGAAATTCAGGAAACCCTCGATGAGTACCGGACGGGCATCCGCGTCAGCAATGTCAATCTGGTGGATGCCCAGCCGCCCGACGAGGTGCAGAATGCCTTCGAGGATGCCATCAAGGCGCGCGAGGACGAGCAGCGCCTGAAGAACGAGGCGGAAGCCTATGCCAACGAGGTGGTTCCCAAGGCCCGCGGTACCGCTGCGCGCCTGATGGAGGAATCCGAGGCCTACAAGCAGAAGGCCATCGCGCGGGCCAGAGGCGAATCCTCCCGTTTCCTGCAATTGCTGGCGGAGTATGAAAAGGCGCCGGACGTCACGCGCGAGCGCATGTACCTGGATGCCATGCAGGAGGTTCTCGGACAGACGGGTGCCATGGTGGTCGATGTCCAGAATGCCAGCAACCTGCTCTATCTTCCCGTCGACAAGCTGCAACGGTCGCATCCAGTCGTCGCGCCGGAGACCGCCGTGGACAGCGGCGTGACGGCCGTACCGGACCTGACGGGCAATCAGCCCAGCAAATCTGCGCGAGCTTCCTCTGCCCGGGGACGCGAAAGCCGGGGTAACAACAGCCATGAATAAGAACACCTTGATCTGGGGCGGCGGCATCGTCCTGCTCGTCCTGCTGACGACGATGACCTTCACCGTTTCCGAAACCGAGAAGGCCGTGTTGCTTGAATTCAAGAAAATCGTTGGTACCGACTACGCGCCAGGCCTGCATTTCAAGCTGCCCTACCGGCAGGTCAAGCGGTTCGACAAACGCATCCTGACGCTGGAGTCGAAGCCCGAGCGCTTCCTGACCTCGGAGAAGAAGAACGTCATCGTCGACTGGTTCGTGAAATGGCGTATCGATGATGTCACCAAGTTCTATACCTCGGTTGCCGGCGACAAGGCGCAGGCTAACATCCGTCTCGATCAGATCACCAAGGATGCGATGCGCAACGAGTTCAGCAAGCGCACCATCCGCGAACTGGTGTCTTCAGACCGCGGCCGGATCCAGGACGCCTTGACCAGGATGGTCAATCCCGCCGTGACGGGGCTGGGTGTCCAGGTGGTCGATATCCGGGTGATGCGCATCGATCTGCCCGAGGAGGTCAGCTCCTCCGTCTATCGCCGGATGGAGGCCGAGCGCGCCCGGGTTGCCCGCGAGTTCCGCTCGCGCGGCGCGGAGGCTGCCGAAAAGATCCGGGCCGAGGCCGATCGCCAGCGCGACGTGCTGGTCGCCGAAGCTAACCGCGACGCGGAAATCCGCCGTGGCGAGGGGGATGCCGCCGCCGCCGACATCTACGCGCAGGCGTATGGCAAGAATCAGGAGTTCTTCGAATTCAACCGCAGCCTGATGGCTTACCGCCAGGCGTTCAAGGATGATCGCAGCTTGATGGTGATCTCGCCCGATTCCGAGTTCTTCAAGTATTTCCGCAAGACTCGCTGAGCGGATGCCCGAATCCGAGGCATTCTGCCTGGACATCGCTTAGGGGTCCGTTAGACTTTCGCTGGATGCGCGCCATGCGCATCCAGTACCATTCCACTCTTGGCTTCCAATCCGATCTTTCCTGAATCATGCTCCCGCAGGACCGCTGGCTGTTGCCCGAAGGGGTTGAAGAGATTTTTCCCGATGAGGCAGAAGCGCTGGAACAGCTTGCCCGGCGACTGCTTGACCGCTTCTCCGTCTGGGGTTACCGACGGGTGATGCCGCCGGTGGTTGACTTCCTCGACTCGCTGCTGATCGGTACCGCGCACGAACTGGACTTGCAGACCCTGAAGCTGGCCGATCCCGCCAGCGGCCGCCTGATTGGCCTGCGGGCCGACATGACACCCCAGGTGGCACGCATCGATGCCAGGACTGCGGCACCCGGTGTCCCCACGCGGCTCTGTTACCTGGGTGCCGTATTTCGCGCCCAGAGCGAACACCTTGATTCCTGCCGCAATCCGCTGCAGATCGGCGCCGAACTGTATGGCGTCGAGGGCACGGCGGCCGCCATCGAGGTCATCCGGCTGCTGCTGGAAAGTCTGACCGTTGCCGGCATCGAAGGCATCCATCTGGATTTGGGTCATGTCGGCGTCTATCGCGCGATTGCCCGGCAGGCGGGACTGTCATCCCGGCAGGAAGCCCGGGTCTTCGATACCTTGCAGCGCAAGGATGCCACCGACCTGGATCAGTTTCTGCTTGAACTGGGCATCGCCAGGACGGAAGCCGCGATGCTGCGTGCCTTGCTCGATCTCAACGGCTCCCCGGACCTTCTGGCGTGGGCGCGAGAGCTGCTCAGGCCGGGGGGCGACGAGATCCGCATCGCCCTGGATGAGCTTGAGGTTATCGCACAGGGACTCGCCAGACGCTTCCCGGGTATACCCCTGAACCTGGATCTGGCCGAGTTGCGTGGTTATCACTACCACACCGGCGTTGTCTTCGCTGCCTTCGTGCCAGGGCTGGGCCGGGAGATCGCCCGCGGTGGCCGCTACGATGACATCGGCCGGGTTTTCGGCTGCGCCCGTCCCGCCGTCGGTTTCAGCGCCGACTTGCGGACCCTGGTCCGTCTGGCGGTTCCACAGGTGCTGCCCGGCGGTAGCGCCAACCCGGTTTACGCGCCGCTGGAGGACGACCCTGCGCTTGATGAACTCATCGGCTCCCTGCGCGACCGGGGCGTGACGGTCATCCAGTCACTCGGGGATGAACCAGCGATTTCGGCCCGGTCGGATGGCCATCGGACTATTCGCCGGCAGGACGGACAATGGCGGCTGGTTGAACCGGCGCCCACGACCAATTGAGAACAAGAAAGACAGCATCATGGGAAAAAATGTCGTCGTAATCGGCACGCAGTGGGGCGATGAAGGCAAGGGCAAGCTGGTCGATTTGCTGACCGAGCGCGCCGCAGGCGTCGTGCGCTTTCAGGGAGGCCACAACGCGGGCCATACCTTGGTCATCGACGGCCAGAAGACGGTCCTGCACCTTATCCCTTCGGGGATTCTGCGCGCGGGCGTGAACTGCTACATCGCCAACGGCGTCGTGCTGTCACCCGAGGCGCTGATGGAGGAAATCGGCGTGCTTGAGCGGGCCGGGATTCCGGTGCGGGAACGGCTCGTGATCAGCGAAGCCTGTGCCTTGATCCTGCCCATCCATGTCGCCCTGGACCAGGCGCGGGAGAAGGCTCGGGGAGCCAAGGCGATCGGCACTACGGGTCGCGGCATCGGGCCGGCCTACGAGGACAAAGTCTCCCGGCGCGGCATACGCGCGGGTGATCTCTTCCATCCGGAATTGCTCGAGGGGCGGCTGAGGGAGCTGCTCGATTTCCATAACTTCGTGCTCAGCCGCTATTTCGGTGAGCAACCGCTGGACGTTGCCGAGTCGCTGGCGCAGCTACAACGTATCGGTGAGGAAATCAAGCCCATGCTCGGGGATGTCGCCGGCGATTTGCACGGCTTGCGGGCGGCTGGCGAGAACGTACTCTATGAAGGTGCCCAAGGTGCCATGCTCGATATTGACCACGGCACCTACCCCTATGTGACGTCCTCGAATACGACCGCCGGTGGCGCCGCTTCGGGCACGGGTATGGGACTGCTGGAGTTCGATTACGTGCTGGGCATCACCAAGGCCTATTCCACCCGGGTAGGTAACGGTCCCTTTCCCACCGAACTGTTCGACGCGCAGGGCCAGCATCTTTCCTCGAGAGGAGCGGAATTCGGTGCCACCACTGGGCGGGCGCGGCGCTGTGGCTGGTTCGATGCGGTGCTGATGCGGCGCTCGGCGCGTCTTAACAGCCTGTCAGGACTTTGTCTCACCAAGCTCGATGTACTGGATGGTCTCGATGAACTCGCCATCTGTACACATTATCGGTATCGCGGGGAGCATATCGATAGCGTTCCGATTGGTGCCGAAGCGTATGCCCAATGCGAGCCGGTGCTGGAGCGCCTGCCGGGCTGGTCCGTGTCCACGGCAGGGATCACCGATCTGAACCGTATGCCGATCGAGGCACGCAACTACATCCAGCGCATCGAGGAGCTGGTTGGGGTCAAGGTCGACATCCTTTCAACCGGCCCTGATCGTAACGAAACCATCGTTCTGAGGCATCCCTTCGACTGAGGCGATACGGCTCGCACCGTCCGGATCTGCGGTGCCTTCCCGGGAGGGCACCGCCTCCATCTCCACACTTGACGTATCCGTCCCTGCACAATAGGGAAGGACACGGCTCACGCCCACCCGGTATGGTTTTTCCTGGCGGCGCGCAAACCTGTGAATCGATTGTGGGCTGATCATCGGGCATAAAAAAACCCGCGTATAAAACGGCGGGTTTTTATGCTTCTGACGAGAAGCTATCGGAGCATAGCTTGGTGCCGAGGAGAGGACTTGAACCTCCACGAGTCGCCTCACATGTACCTGAAACATGCGTGTCTACCAATTTCACCACCTCGGCATGAGGTTTTGCCGTTAATTCAATCGGCTGTGAAGCTGCGTATTTTGGGGAATACGCAGAGCTTTGTCAAGGGCGTTTTTTGATTCCGGATAATTTTTCTGCCACATGGTCTGTGAATGGGTCACCGGTTCCGTGATGACTTGGGTGACGTGTGGGCCAAATTCGAGGAATGCGCCGGGATGTGCTGGGACCGTTCCCGGCGAGCCCAGCACACAGGGGCGGATATGGCGCTGGCTCAAGGATTCGCCCGGGGATGGTGGGGCTGCGGCATGCAATGCCTGCGCATCAGACCGCGGCAGGGTGGGAATCGATCAGGTTACCGCGCGATGCCGCCAGGAAGCGCGGTCCCGCATCGGAGAGATGTTGGATCAGTTTGTCGCGATCGATACCCAGGATGCGCGCCATCGTCGCCAGAGTCCAGGCAGGGGCTCCGTCCGTCATGCTGAATTGGTCGGCAGGTGGCAGGCATCCCGCGCTGATCAGGTTGAAGACTTCCTGAATCTCGGGCGGCGTCGTCTGCAATTCGAAATCGGCGATGCGCGGGGGGCGTTCCTCGCGCCGGCAGCCGCAACTGGTGGAGGAGCCATTGCGGAGGGTGATGGCCGAAACGTGCTTTTCCAGTCCGCAGACGCATCGGCAGAGGTAGCGTGTATCGCCACCCAGTCGCTGGGCTTCGCTAAGAATGGTCCAATGGCCGTACCGGTGACCGATTGCAATCTTGTGGGGTTTCTTTTTCTCCATGGGCTTCCTCGGAACGATGATGGTGATGTCTGCCCCGCGGCGCATGTCTGCAAGGAGGCGTTCCAATCATGATGCAATTTCAGCGCCATATGAAAATAGCCGGCTTCCTGTTATCGCTCCCGGAGCGGAGAGCGCATATTCAGTGGATATGGCGATGCAATCCCGCAGTGCCTGTGGATAACATCGTGGATGATTCGTGTCCATCGCATCTGGGGGCTGGCTGGGCCTGCATGCGTCTGACGTCCATTTTTGTTTCAAGTCACTGTTCTATAAGATTTTTATTCTTGCGTGAGCGGGGCGGCTGGGTAGGGGTGCCCGCCGCGCGGGGTCTTGTTCACAAGCTGCGGGATATGCCACATCGTGTGTGCCAAAAACGGCATTCCGGTGCTCTCCCGGGCTCCCGGATTGGCGATGGCGAAGTCATCGGAAGCGGTTCCAGCTGCCATCATGGTCCTTATCAAATGCTTAGCCGCCTGCTGGCCAAGGATGGCATGGTATCTGCCTGTTCGTTGCATGAGTACGGGGCGGGTGGTTCGTGACACCGCCTGATTCCTGGAAATTCAGCGATACGCCGTCTTTCAACCCAGAACCCTCGATGAGGTGAACCGATGTCAGTTCAGTCCAATGTTTGGCCCCTTCATTCCGATGGCTATGAAGAGTTGATGCTGTTCTACCGTAGCCTGGCAGTACCCTATACGCAGCACGACATACAGGCTTTCAATGCCATTTATCGCTGCATCTACCGGGAGCTTTCGCGCGAGGAAAAGCGCCAGGCCGAACATCTGGTGGACCAGATGATCGAGGGGTTGGAGAGCCCTGAGCTGGCGCCGTTGATCTACGGCGTGGTCTGACGTTTTGCCTCGGGCCGGGTTGCGCTGCTTGGGGGGGCGCAACCCGGCCGGGACATGATTATTTGCGCTGCAGGCGGAGTGAGTTGATCACTACCGAGACGGAACTCAAGGCCATGGCCAGCGAGGCAATCATCGGATTGAGCTTGCCGAAGGCAGCGATGGGAATTGCCAGGGTGTTGTAACCGAAGGCCCAAGCAAGGTTCTGCTTGATGATCCTGAGTGTCTCGCCGCTGATTTCGAGGGCATCGGCAACCTTGGTGATATCACCGTTGACCAGGGTCAGGTCTGCCGTTTCGATGGCGACATCGGTGCCGGTACCGATGGCAAAACCGACGTTGGCCGCCGCGAGGGCCGGTGCGTCGTTGATGCCATCGCCGATCATGCCGACATGTCTGCCGTCTGCCTGGAGACTGCGGACGATCTCCAGCTTGTGCTCGGGGCGGGCCTGCGCCACGATCCGGTCGATGCCGACTCGCTTGGCCACGTACCGCGCGGCCGCCTCGATATCGCCCGTTACCATGATGGTCTCCACCCCCAGCACATGGAGCCGGCGGATGGCCTCGCTGGCTTGCTCCCGCGGGCGGTCGGCGATGCCGAAGAGGGCGGCCGGTTTGTCGTCGATCACGCAGAAAACAGGTGTCTTGCCATCGGCCGCCAGGCTGTTTTGACGTTCCCCGAACGGGGTCAGCGGCATGGCCAGTTCCTGCATCCAGGCCAGGTTGCCGACGATCAGGGTGTGCCCGTCGACCTGTGCCCTCAGGCCACGACCGGGGACGGCCTCGAAGGTATCGGCGTCCGGCCATTGGCAGTGGCGGGATTGGGCGTACTCCACCAGTGCCTTGCCGAGAAAATGCTCGGAACGCATTTCGGCCGAGGCCACCAGGCCCAGTACGGTCTCCTCGCCGAGAGACGAGACATTGATGAAATCCGTCACGTAGGGCTTGCCCTCGGTGATGGTACCGGTCTTATCGAAGATGATGGTGTCGACGTGGGTCGCGGTTTCCAGGCTCTCGCCGTTGCGGATGTAGATGCCCCGCTGTGCCGCCTGACCGGTACCGACCATGATGGCTGCCGGTGTCGCTAGTCCCAGGGCGCAGGGGCAGGCGATCAGCAGGACGGTGATGCCGGTGGCGAAGGCGGTGGTGAATCCGGCACCAGCCAGCAGCCAGGCGGTGAACGTCACCCCGCTGATCAGCATGACACTGGGTACGAAGACGGCGGAAATACGGTCGACGGTCTTCTGGATTGGCAGCTTGGAAGACTGGGCCTGATCGACCATGTGGATGATGCCGGCCAGCACGGTGTCGGCGCCGACCGCTGTTACCCGGACGTAAAGGGCGCCATTGCCGTTGATGCAGCCGCCCACCACCTCGTTGCCCGGGCCTTTGACAACCGGCAGGCTTTCTCCGGTCAGCATGGCCTCGTCGACCGTGGAAAGCCCCTCGGTCACCACGCCGTCGGTGGGGATCTTGTCGCCCGGACGAATCAGGATCAGATCGTCGATGATCAGGTCGTCGACCGGAACCTGAACCACCTGGCCATTCCGGACCCGGTTGGCGGTCTGCGGCTGTAGATCCAGCAAGCGGCGAATGGCGGCATGTGCCCGTCCCTTGGCTTTTTCCTCCAGGTAACGGCCCAGCAGCACGAAGCAGATGATCCCGGAGGCGGCATCGAAATACAGATAGGGACGACGGAAGAACAGGGCCGCCGTGCTGTAGACATAGGCCGCGCCGACCCCGAGGACGATCAGGCTGTCCATGTTGGCCGCGCGCTGTCGGGCCAGTTTGACGGCCTTGTCGATGAAAGGCTTGCCTGACCAGAAGACGATGGGTGTGCTCAGCACAAACTGCGTCCAGCGCCAGAAGCGCCCTGGCCATTCTGCCATGGCGATGACCGTGACCGGAAGGCTCAGGATGGCGGCGATGACAGCCCGTCGCCGGGCCTCCTTCAGGCGCAGTTCCTCGCGCTCCATCAGCACCTTGCGCTGGGCTACGGTATCCAGTGGCAGCGCCTTGTAACCCACCCGGTTGACCGCTTCGTAGACCGCTTCCTGGGGGATGTCGCCGAACACCACCCCGGTTTCAGACGCGAGGTTGATGGTGGCCCGGCGGACGCGTGGGTCGCGGCGCAGGATCAGCTCAATCAGCAGGCCGCAGGAGGCGCAACTGATGCCTTCGACCGCGAAGTGAATTTCCCGCTCCTTGCCGGAGCGGGGGAGTGCATCCAGCGTCTCTATCGCAGGTGGGCGGACCCTGCCCAGGTTGGGGATGACGGCATCGAGGAGGGTGCAGAGGTTGCTCTCGGGCAAACCGGTCGGGTTGTAATCGATCACCAGCCCGCCCAGCCCCCCAATCGATCGGACGGCCCGGATCGCCGGGCGCTTGCGTAGCAGGATCTCCAGGGCATAGAGCCGCTCCGGATCCTTGCGCAGATCCGGGACGGCGATGCGCAATCGTCGCCGCAGCCGATGTTCGATGCGGAAATGACGAGGGTTCGAAGGGGCTGCCATGCGCGTCACTCCTGCAAGTCGATGCCGGCAAGGGTTATCAAGCGTTTTGCACCATGCGGGCCTGAACCGACAGATGCACCAGATAAAGGGTGGCGGCCCACTCGTAGCGATGTTTCCAGGGGTTGGGCAACCATTCGGTGAGGATGTGATGCCAGTGCAGCTTGATCAGGTATAGCATCAGGAGATCGTTCAGGAATTCCTTGACCCAGCGTGGTCGCTGCGTCAGGGTGCTGTTGAGCGAGCCGAATGCCCGACTGGCGAGGATGCGCATGGCGATCAGCGTTTCCCGCAGTTCCCGGACCTTTTCGCGCAGCCAGTGACTGAATCCGCTCCCGGCGTTGCTCGGGAGCGCCAACGCCCGTGAGCTCGCACGCGCCACCATGGCCTGCGACGCACCCCTGGGGATCGCGGGGACTGGCTGCGCCAGGATGACATCGCGCAGGCGTTGCAGCACCTGAGATATATCGCAGACCGCCGGCAGGAAGCGGATCGAGAGCTTGCCGGAACGAGGCTGCAAGTCCACCCGGTAGATGCCTTCGCGTGCCGCGAGGCCTTTCACGATGGTTGCCGCCACCGCGGCATCGCAAAGGCTCTTCGGCAGGTCGAAGCGCACATGGCCCTCCGCTCGATAACGCAGGGTGATTTCACGCAGGATGGACATCGGACTCAATCCGGAACAGTGGCAGCGACAACGTCAGGCTGGACTGGTGTCGGAGGCGGCCTCATCCGCGCACTCCTTGCATTCGGCAACCAGGTCTTCCAGGTTTTCCTTCTGGTTCAAGGCAAAGTCCTTGCCCTTCTCGGTGAGGCGGGTGGCCGACTCGATGATTTCCTTGCGATATTTGTGCGCATAGAAGCCTGCGGCGACGCCCAGGCCGAAAACCAGCAACGGATGTCTTGCCAAGATACTCATGAAACCTTTCCTCGCTTGTGAATTTGCAGCGGCTGCCATGCCGACAGCCGCTGCGCCGGCATGTCTGCCCATCGTTGTCATGGCATGACCGCTGGACGCCATGGGAGCCATCATGGATCCCATGTTGCCCGCAGCATGCCCCATGGCGGCATGGCCATGCGCAGCAGCCTTGGCCGCAGCCCCGTGAACGTGTGCCATTGTCCCTCCTGACAGGGTAGTGATAGGGGTCCTGCGCGTGACTAGCCGGGCCTATGCTTCCGGTATCCTCGTCCGGTCGAAGGCCGCCGGCAGACAGGTCAGCGCACTACCTGATTATAAATGAGGCGTGGATGGGGGCATCAAAGGCAAAATCTAGGAGGGCTCCTCCTTGAGGATTTCATCTTCGTGCAGCATCTGCCAGATCCCCTGACAGCCCTCGCAACAGAATTGCTTGACGCCGGAAACGGTCTTCAACTCGTAGCCGGGAACCTCGATCGGAAGTTGGCACAGGTCGCAGTTGCGAGGTTCGGTATTCACCGCGGGATCCTCCGTCTCAGAGCAAGGGGCATGGGATCGGTGCAGAACTCATCTCTAGCTTATATCACCCCGGCGTCTGGTTCCAAGGCCGGGGGTGGTGAGCGGTCTTGGCTTGAAACGAGGCAACGATTTTGTTCTCATAAAAACGTTAATGACAGCTGAACCCTGCGGGCGCGGTTTCGCCGGAACCGTTGGCGCCACTTATCACACGGCTGGACGCCCGCATGAGCGCGATGCGCAGGGCACCGGTCAGCGCTGCGCCCATACCCAGCTGGGTGGCAACAGCCGGCAAGAGGATCAGGGAGGCGAAAGCCAGCCCGGTGCCCAGCAGCATGGGGCCGGGCTGGGGACTGGTCGGGGCGGCGATCAGGGCCTTGGTGGAACTCATGAGCGAACTCTCCGGGGTTGGGGGTTTGACAGCGCATATTGGCCGCGCAAGTTGAAACAACCTCCGTGCCAGTTCGTGAAAGCCGCGTCCCGCGCGGCCTCCGCCATCAGACATCGTTCGCGTCCATCCAGGACATGTGGGAAATGCCGGAGTCGGCTGTGGCATATCACGCAGCGGCGCCTTGATTTCTGGCCGATCTCTCCGTAAAAGCCAGCCCTGCTCGATTTGCCAGGTCAGGCATGTATCCTGCTGTAATTGCAAAGGACCCCCTGCGGCGCAGCCCAGGGTCCACCACTCTAGCCACCGAATCTTCCCCTCATTCTCATTCGATAAATGAGTGCCAACACTGCCCATCACCCGGGGCTGAGTCTCTGGGGCCGGCTTTTGCGTTTCTTCGTCATTCTGTTGCTGATTGCCGGTCTTTACTTCATCCTCAACTTCAGCCAGTTCCTCGGTAGTCAGTTCGAGACCCCCAAGGATGGCCAACCGCTGAGTCTGGCGCTGCTGTTCATTGCCGGAACCCTGACGGGATTCCACTGTGCCGGCATGTGCGGTGCCCTGGTGGTGGGATACACGGTCAGACAGGCTGCGGAAGGGCGGGCGAAGTATCTGACGCACCTCTATTACGGGGTGGGCAAGACCCTGTCCTATACCGTCATCGGCGCACTTTTCGGTGCGCTGGGCGCCATCGTGACCTTCACCCCCTTCATGCGCGGCGTGGCCGGGCTGACGGCGGGCGTTTTTCTGGTGCTGTTCGGTTTGGGTACCCTGCGTGTCTTTGCCCCGCTGGCCCGATTCCAGATCCGCACGCCCGGCTTCATCATGCGCTGGGTGGGCGCAGCCCTGCGACGCAATACCAATCCTTTCGTGATCGGTCTGCTGAATGGTCTCATGATCATCTGCGGCCCGCTGCAGGCCATGTATGTCATGGCGGCCGGTACAGGTAACCCGGTCGAGGGCGCCAAGATGCTGTTCGTCTTCGGCTTGGGCACCTTACCCCTGATGATGGGGTTCGGCTTTCTTGCCAGCGCCCTGTCCCGTCAGTTCGCACCCAGGCTGGTTCGGGCCTCCGGCGTCATCGTCGTGATGCTGGGCATCATCATGCTGCAGCGCGGTTACGCGATGCTGGACAGTGGCACCGACCTGCATGCCGGTCACGGTGTCGCCCCGCCGGCAGGCAGTCAGGCGGTGCATACCCTCATCGAGCAGCCCGGTCCGCTGGCGGAACAGCCGGTGGTCAAGGTTGGCGTGCCCGTTCAGTGGATGCTGATGGGGGCGGCGCTACCTGCCTGCGGTGGACGGATCGACATGCCCGCCCTGGCCGAAACCTTTGCCATGACGGGCGAGATGCCGGTGATCGAATTCACGCCCACTGACGTGGGACTGCTGCCCTGGCGGTGCGCGACGGGCAGTATCGACGGCGCTTTCCGGGTGGTCCAGGGCGGCCCGATGCCGAGCCCGGTGCCCATGGCGGAAACCATCCACCGGCTGATCGAGAAAAGCGAGAGCGCGCTGGAGGCCCTGCGCCACCAGCTTCACCCCTAGCGCAACGGCATGCCGGATGCCCGTGTGTCCCGCTGACGATGGCTGCCGGCCCCGGGCAGTTCGGCGAGCTCGAGCCGGACGCCTTCGGCGCTCCAGGTCAGGGTGCCGATATTGCGCCAGGGTGCCGCCATGTTGCGGTGGCGGAGGTCGTATTCCCACCTGGTCGGGACCGTTATCTGCTTCGCCTTGATGACGAACTCCGCTTGCGAGAAGTCGATGCCCATCGCCGTTCCGTAGAACGCGGTGATCTTCCTGGCGAATTTCTCCAGCCGGTCGCGGCTCATGTGCGAGGTGATGGCGACGTTGGCCCACATCGACTGCACGCGACCCCAGTTGGGCGAGAGCAGGCGACCTTCCTGATTGATGAATGGCAGCCAGGTTTCCCGGCCCGAGGCATCGCGGTAGGTCAGGGCGACGATGGTGTTGTAGCCGTCGAAATGATCGTGCAGGTACAGGGCGTGCGGCGAGATACCGAGGAAGGCATGCGACAGGTTGATGACCGCATCGCTGGCCTGATCCAGCAGGGCCAGTGCAGGATCGCCGGGACGTGTCCCGGCCCAGCGATAGAGGATGCCGTAGTGGATCGTGCTGTTGAGTTGCAGCATGCCGACCAGCACCAGCGCCTTGGTGATGCGCCGCGCCGTCTGCCGGTCGGTGCCGGCGTAGCGGGCATAGAAGCCGGCGAAGGGGCGCTCGTCGACCACCGCAGGTGCGGACGGCGCCGGGCAATGCTCGCCGCAGGGCAGGCGCTCCCGCTGGTCGGCGATGCGCCGGTAGCTTGCCCGGGCCAGTTGGTAAATGCCGGGCAGACGCATGATCCAGGCCAACGGTGCGGTATAACCGAGCTGACCCAGGATTTGCAGGTAGGTATCGATACCGGCGGTCAGCCGTCCGTGTCGGTCCAGGGCATAGAGGTCGTTCAGCAGCGTTGTCTCGGGGATCCCGGCCAGTGCGGGAAAGGCGTGGGCATGGCTCTGAAGGCCGCGGAAGTCCACGGCGCGGCGCAGGTCGAAGTGCTCGACGAAGATCGCGGTACGGTTGCACAGGGGGCAATCCTGATCGTAGAACACCGTCAGGCGCGGTGCCGGCGTCCGTATCCAATGACCCAGGGTGCGCCACCAGCGAAACGGTACCAGCAGCAGATAGTGCACCAGCATCGCGAAACCGAACGGGTAGACGTTCAGCGACAGGATGATGCCGATGTGAAAGCTGGCCCCCATCAGCAGCAGGGGGATGCGGAAGCGCCGGAACCAGAACAGGAACACGAATATCAGCTGAAAGCCGATCACGCTGTAACCGATGGCCATTTCCAGCCATTTCCGGTTGAGCAGCCAGCTCATGTCCAGTGGTGACATGTAATAGGGCATGGTGGGCGGCAGCCAGGCGCCCATGCCGTTGCGCCAGAATTCCGCTGCCAGCTTGTGTAGCCCGGAGTCGAAGTACACCAGTCCCAGCGTCACGGCCAGCGGCAGGACATAGGCCAGAAGCGGGACCGTACGGGGCGGCGTGTAGCGGTGCCCCGGCACCGAATAGCGCCAGGCCCAGCGCAGATTGTCCAGTGACCAGGCCCGTTCGGCGGGCAGGAAGATCAGCAGGAAGCTGCTGCCGGTCATCAACTGGTCAAAGCCGCCATCGAAATCCTGCCACATCGGTGTGAAGACGACGAAGGTCACCCAGAACAGGTAGTTGACGACCGCCATGCGGCGCGTGTGATACCCCACCACCAGGCAGGCCGCGACCGCCATCCACGCTAGCAGCAGCACGTGCAGCACCGGCGATGCCCTGTCCAGGTAAGGCACAGGGTCGAAGATCAGGTGCCGGAAATGGAACAGGAACAGGATCTCCTGCAGCGCTACCAGGGCGAAGGCCACCCGGAACAGGCCAAAACCGGTTGCGGGGACGCGAACGGAAAGACCGGCCAGAATGCGGTTGAACAGGGCGGAATACATCGTGTTTCGGCTAACGGGCGTGGAGCGGGCGGTTGGATGGAAAAAAGCCTGCAAGCGACCGGGGGATCGCGGAAGGCATTGCCAGGCCGCGGGACGCATCCGCGGAAAGCCGGGCCTGCCGGCACCGCTATCAGCTTCATCGAGCCGGGCAAGGGATGGAGGGATCCCGTAGTGACGTCCCCCATGCGCCGATGGCAGATCCGAGATGGCGGCGAACCGGTCTTGCTCCCGGGTCAGGTTTTCAGTGCCGCGCCCCAGCGACGCTCGAAGAACGATTCGCCCAGTGGCCGGCGCGAGCGCGGGGCCAGTTCCCTCTCCTGCAGCTCGGCGGGGATCTGGTCCCTCGGGACCTGATAACCCAGCGTCAACATGGCGATGCAGTCGAAGGTATCCGGGATGGCGAATTGCTCGCGGATGCGGCCGGCATCGAATCCTCCCATCTGGTGCACCATGAGGCCCAGGGCGGTTGCCTGGACGGACAGGCTCATCATCGCCGCACCCGTGTCGTATTGCGCCCAGCGATTGGGCCGGCCATCGGTGAACTGGGTTTCGGCGCAGGCCAGCAGCAGTAGCGGCGCCTGCCCGGCCCAGGCGCGATTGCCTTCTGACAGGCAGGCGAAAGCCTGCTGCCAGCTTCCGTCGTCCTCGGTGCGATTCCAGATCAGCAGCCGCCACGGCTGGTAGCCGAAACAGGAGGGCGCCCAGCGAGCCGCTTCGAGGACTGCCAACAGTTGGCTGCGTTCGACCGGTCGGGCCGGATCGTAGGCGCGGCCACTCCAGCGCTGGGCCAGGGGTTCGAGGATAGGTGTCTGCGTGTCGGCGGGTTTCTGGAACATGCGGCTTCCGGGCTAGGGGGAGGAGGAGGGGTTTGGCGCTAGGTGCGCAGTGGGCGGCCGGTCAGCCCCTCGAGTATGGCGAGAGGTCCCGACGCCGGTTCGACCAGGTTCAGGGGGTCCAGGTAGAACGTCTGTTCCAGCAGGTACTGGCCAGCCATGACGGCGTGCAGAACCTGGTCGGAGAAGACCACCCAGGTGCTGCCGGCGGCCAGCTCGACGGTTGTCTGCGGGGAATTGCGCTGGTAATCGAGGTCGGCCTTGCCCAGGTCATGCAACTGTCCCATGTAGTGGTCGTAGGCGGTGCGGCGCGACTTGGTCAAGCCCAGTTTTTCCAGCCCCCAGGCACACAGTGGGCAGGGTTTCCTGGCCTGCGCCAGAAACCGGGCGGCATGGGCGGCGAAAGGCTCCCCCACACGCCAGACCCGCGGTCTGCCGAACGGATTGAGGTTGGTGAATACCCGCAGGAGGCGCAGACCGCCGGTCGGGTTGGAGGGGAAGGCATCGATATGCAGCCGGGTGTCGTCCTTTCGCCAGCTGGTGACGCGGGCCTCCACCTGTGCGGTTCGGTAGGACGTGAAGCCGCGTCGCAGGTGCGGTCGGTAGCGTGGGAACAGGCCGTGCACCAGGGATTCGGACTGCTCGGCGAACCGCGCCAGCATGGCCCGCAGCTCAGCCAGATCCTTGGCGTTTCCGAGTGCGCCGCGCAAGGGCTGATCGGTACCGCGGTAGCTGATGTTCTTGGCCTTGATGTCCGCCCAATGCTCTGCCAGAAAGCGCTGTTCGCCATTCTCCAGGGCGAAACTCAGGGATGGGAAATACAAGACTCTGCCGCTTTCCACCTGTCCCTCCAGCCCACCCTGCGGAATGCCCTCGAAGGGCGCCGTCCAGCGGCTCATGGCGAAAGTTTGCAAAACCTCCAGACTCATCGTGTCCTCCACATTGTTGGACCCCGTGCGAAACCTGGGGTCGCGTGGAGGGCATTCTAGCGAAAACCCGACAAACGCAATGGTTGGGCGACCCGGATCGAAGACGCCGGGTCACGCGGGATCAGGGCTCCAACCGGGCTTTCAGGACTGCTCGGCCAGTGTGCTGTAAAGATTGATGGCGTTGATGCGGGTGGCTTCACAGTCGAAGTCACCGCCGCGTTCGATGCACTCTTTCAGTGACTGTTTGGCCCGATCGGAGAAAACCGGGTGGGAGCTATAAATGTCACGGCGATAGCAATCGAGCAGCTCGCGGGTGATGAGTCGGTCCTTTTTGGTGTTCATGGTTGATTCCCTGCCTCTCCTGTCTTGTTCTTGCCTGTCCAGGTAACCGAGCGAACGGCCCTTGGAAGAGCAGGGTTTCGGGAAAGTTCCGGTCGTGGCTGGGATGATCAGCATGCTGGATTCCCCTGCGAGGACCGGGTGTCGGTCGCCCGCCTTCCGCAGGTGGGCACCATACGCACGGGGCGTGCCAATCGGCGCAGGGCAGGTGCCTTCCTGTCCGGGTTTTGTCAGAATTCAGGGTCTTTCCCTCTCCTTGCCAAGGAACAGCCATGAACAAGCCTCTCTGCCTCGCGATGGTGGTGCTGACACTGACACTCGCGGCCTGCGCCAGTCAGCAGCCTGCCCGCATCGATGTGCCGTTCGATTCAGCCAAGGCGAGCGCCATGCTGGCGCCGGGCACCAATCAGGTCAGCGGCCGCATCATGGTTGGCCTGGCCAGCGGCACGCTGGTGACTTGCGCCAACAACGTGGTCAGTCTGGTGCCGGCCACGGCCTATGCGCGGGAGTGGGCCAGGCAGTTCTATCAGCTCGATACGGGTCGTTATGGAACGATCAATGCCGCCTATCGCATGGATAGTCGCGAACCGGAGATCAAGTTCGTTGGCGCCGAGCCGTTCTATGCGACCACCCGCACCACGCGTTGCGACGAGGATGGCGATTTCAGCTTTGCCAATGTCGGCAATGGCGAGTTCTTCGTCGTGGCCAGGACTCGCTGGCTGGGCAAGGACCATGACTACTACGACTTCATGTATGGCATCAACGATGCCCAGGAGGAGGACGGGTCAGTCATGGAGCTGATCCGCCTCCATGGCAACGATGCCATCAATCTGCAATGGGCGCCGCCGGGGCCGGAATTGCTGGGCGGGGAAGGCTTGGCCCAGGGGCGTTGACGGCAGGAATTGCCGCTCTTGCCGGATAGGCTGGTACGGTCACTCTGCGTCGCTGGTTTCCGCCGCGCGCCCGTGCGTTTGCCGCTGGCGGCGGCGTGGCTGCTCATCGCCATGCCTGCCCTGGGTTGCGCCGGGTTCCTCGCAGCCGATGAGTTCCACATGGGTCAAGCCCATGACCGTCGTGCTCTGGTTGTGCTGATCCTCGCCGAGGAAGGTCAGTCCCTCGCTGGCAGAGGCAATGTGCGCGTTGCAATGGGCCTTGATGGTGACCTTGCCCATGATGTTGATGTTGGAGCGGAAGCAGTACCAGCCGTTCGGGTTCAGCAGGCGGATGGTGGTCCCGCCCATCAGGTTGACACCGGTGTCGATCAGCACCAGCGCCGGTTCTCGGGTTGCGGCCAGATCGTCGGTGTTCTGGCCGATACCGAAAATGTTGACGATCGGTGAGTATTTTTGGTAGTGCGGGATGCCCTTGAACGGATGATCGCCCCAGGCAGTCAGGCACAGGTTGATATAGCCCTCATCCTCGTCGGCCTGCGCGGGCAGGCTCAGAAGCAGTGTCAGCGCTCCCGCCAGCCACCCGAGGGGGCTGCGCGGGCGAGCTTGTCTTCCCATGGTCCCGGCAGGCTATCGAAGGCGGAGCGGAGCGCCGGGCTGCTCCTTGAGCAGTTCCGTCACCAGAGCCATATGCGGGCGCAGCTGCGGCAGGTCGGGGATCGGGAAGGCCCGGTGGGTAATGCGCCCAAGCAGGTTGGTGAGCCAGGGCTTGTTGGCGCGTGCCTGCCGCAGGATCGCGTAATGCGTTTGTCCATCGTGGCCGACGGCAAAATCCTCCAGCCAGACTTCGATGGGCTCGGCCTCGCCGACCAGGGTGGTTCGCATGTAAATCTGGCGGTGGTCGAGATCGATCTGGATGTCGCCCAACCGGGCAATGCCCGTGAGAACCCGGTTTCCCACCCAGAGCATCAGGGCTTTCGGGGTCCATTTGACGGCGGTACGAACAAGGCTGGCTTTGAGACTCATGATGCTCCGTGTGTGCGGTCTATCGATTGCGTGGGCGGAAGAGGGTCGCATGCGCCACCCTGATCCGGCCACATTATTCTGGCATTTCCGATGCGCGGACTTGACGGGGGCGACAGGCTTCGCTGCCCGCGCGCCATGCCCGGGGCGGCGGATCGCCGTGTCCGGATCCGGGGCTCGGACACCGGTTTGCGAATGCCGCTACACTTTACGCCATCTTTTCCAACTCTCGGAATCCGATCATGATCATCGGCACAGCCCTCATGCCCGGCGCGACCCGCGTGATGCTGCTGGGCAGCGGCGAACTCGGCAAGGAGGTGGCGATCAGCCTGCAGCGCTACGGCGTCGAGGTTATCGCCGTGGATCGCTATGCCGGCGCGCCGGCCCAGCAGGTGGCGCATCGTCATCATGTGGTCGACATGACCGATCCGGCCGTACTCCGGCGGCTGGTGGCGGAGGAGCGGCCGCATCTCATCGTCCCGGAAATCGAGGCGATTGCCACCGATGCCCTGGCGGCGATCGAATCCGAGGGCCTGGCGACGGTCATCCCGACGGCGCGCGCGGCGCAGCTGACCATGAATCGCGAGGGTATCCGGCGTCTGGCGGCGGAAACGCTGGGGTTGCCGACGTCGCCCTACGTGTTCGCCGATTCGCTGCCGGGGTTGCGCGCAGCCGCCGAGCAGGTGGGGTTCCCCTGCTTTGTCAAGCCCATCATGTCCTCCTCGGGCAAGGGACAGTCGCTGCTCCGCTCGCTGGCCCATGTCGAGTCGGCATGGCGGCACGCTCAGACGGCCGGTCGGGTGCAGAACACGCGCGTTATCGTCGAGGGCAGGGTCGCCTTCGATTACGAGATCACCCTGCTCACGGTCCGCGTCCGGACGGCGCAGGGTGGCGTGGAGACGGTATTCTGCGAGCCCATCGGCCATCGTCAGGAGGCCGGCGACTACGTCGAGAGCTGGCAGCCGCAGCCCATGGCCACCGCCGCCCTGGCCGAAGCCCGGCGCATCGCGCGGGCGGTGGTCGACAACCTGGGGGGGCTGGGGCTGTTCGGGGTGGAACTGTTCGTGCAGGGCGATCGCGTCTGGTTCAGCGAGGTCAGTCCGCGCCCGCACGATACCGGCATGGTGACCATGATTACCCAGGCCCAGAGCGAATTCGAGCTGCATGCGCGGGCGATCCTGGGACTGCCGGTATCCACAGCCTTGCGGCAGCCGGGCGCCAGCGCCGTGATCTATGGCGGCGTCGATGGCGAGAATGTGGCGTACCGTGGGCTGGACCAGGCGCTGATGGTCCAGGGCACGGCGGTACGGCTGTTCGGCAAGCCCGCATCCCATGTCCGTCGGCGGATGGGGGTGGCGCTGGCGGTCGGGGAGGACATCGGAACTGCCCGCGAGCGGGCCCGCGAGGCCGCCAGCCGGGTGCATGCCTGCTTCCGGGAGGATGCCTGACGAGTGGCCTGCTGGCCGCCAGCCGGTTCTGTCCGCTGCCGGGCGCCAGAGCATCGCGCGCTTCCCAAGTGCGCCGATCCATGTAAACTGCGGGCTGTTTGCCCTCACGATCTCGCTGACGGATGACGCTGAAGCGCTTGCTTGAACTGGGATTGCTGGCCATCTGCACCACGACGCCAAGCGGTCCCGTCCTGGCCGATGTCTACAAATTCGTGACGCCCAATGGCCAGGTGATCTACACGGACCAGCCCCGGCACCGGGGCTACAAGCTGGTGATCAAGACACCGGCCCGCGATACCCGGCCGGTCACCATCTCGCTGGGATCCGGGCGCAAGCTGTTGCCTGACGTGCAGACCGCGATGCCTGCGGCACCGCCCATGCTGGTTTCGGCCAAGCTCCAGATTCAGGGCGACAAGGCTCGCAACCTCGATCTGCGGCGCATGCAGTATGCCGATCTGATCGAGCGTGCCGCCTTCCGGCATGGCCTGAATCCGGCGCTGCTGCATGCGGTGATTCATGCCGAATCGGCCTACAACCCGGCGGCGATGTCGAACAAGGGTGCGATCGGACTCATGCAGCTGATGCCGGGCACGGCAGCCCGCTACGGGGTTCGCGATCCCTATGATCCGGAGCAGAATGTCTTCGGCGGCGCCCGCTATCTCCGGGATTTGCTGGGCATGTTCGGTTCCGATGTGCGGCTGGCGGTCGCCGCCTACAATGCCGGCGAACAGAATGTGGTCAAGTATGGCTATCAGATCCCGCCCTTCGACGAGACCCGCAATTACGTTTCCAAGGTGTTGGGCTATCTGTATCGCTACAACTAGCCGAGTTGCCGCAAGCTCAGCCTGCCCGGACGGCGCGGCTCCACTCGGCCCGCAGGCAGCGCAGGAGTCCATAGTCGTAGCGGCCTTCGAAGGCCTCGAAGAGCGGCCTGACGCCCCGCTGCTCCTCTTGCGGCAGTCCTTCCCATACCCGCCGGATCTGCTGTAGCTCTTCCTCTTTCAGATCGACGACGTCGCCGATGGCGACCTGTCCCTGTTGTATGCCCTGGGCCAGGTGTTCCAGGATCGTGCTGGCCTTGAGCGCCCGGCGGGTGGCGATCTGCTCCGCGGTCATGCCCAGCCGAAACAGCTGTATTGATTCGGCCGCCGTGGTGCTCAGCTCGCGTCGCTGATCCGGGGAGGGGTGCCGGTGGATCAGTGCGAGAAAATCCTGACCGTACCGCTCCAGCTTTTTCTGACCGACGCCCGATAGCCGGCCCATCTCCGCCAGCGTGCGGGGCCGTTGCTGCACCATGTCCAGCAGCACCGAATCCTGGAAGATCACATAGGGGGGCACGCCTTGCGTTTCCGCCAGGCGCTTCCTGAGTCCCCTCAGCGCGTCCCAGAGTGCGTGATGGTCGGGATCGGCCAGGAGGGTGCCGGTCTGGGAGGCCTGGCGGCGGGCCAGCCGCTTGTCCTCGTCAAGCCGCAGCCGCAGGGGGATTTCACCCCGCAGGATGGGACGCGCCGCTTCGGTCAGCCTGAGAGCGCCATGGGCTTCGTGGTCGATGTTCAGGTATCCCAAGGTGATGAGCTGGCGGAACACGGACAGCCATTGCTTTTCGTCCAGCTGCTTGCCGATGCCATAGGTGCTGAGATGGCGGTGCCCCAGGCGCTCGATGCGCTCGTTGTTCCTGCCCAGCAGCACATCGATCAGGTGGTGCGCGCCGAAGCGCTGGTTGGCCCGATAGGCGCAGGACAGCGCCATCCGCGCGGCTTCGGTGCCGTCCCAGGTGGCCGGAGGGGACAGGCAGTTGTCGCAGTTGCCGCAAGGCTCCGGGAGCTCCTCGCCGAAGTAGCGCAGCAGGGTCTGCCGACGGCAGGAGGTCACCTCGCATAACCCCAGCATGGCGTCCAGCCTGGCGCGTTCCACGCGCTTGTGGCGTTCATCGGCATCCGACGCCTCCACCATCTGCCGCAGGGTGACGACATCCTGCAGTCCGTACACCATCCAGGCATCGGCGGGCTCGCCATCGCGTCCGGCGCGCCCCGTTTCCTGGTAATAGGCCTCGGGACTCTTGGGCAGATCGAGATGCGCGACGAAGCGCACATTGGGCTTGTCGATCCCCATGCCGAAGGCGATGGTGGCGACGATGATGATGCCGTCCTCCATCAGGAAGCGCCGCTGGTGTTCCTGGCGCGTCCCGGTTGCGAGCCCGGCATGATAGGGCAGGGCGGTGAAGCCCTGGTCGGACAGGTAGGCCGCGGTTTCTTCGACCTTTTTTCGCGACAGGCAGTAGACGATGCCGGCGTCGCCCGCGTGCTCGGCGCGGAGGAAGTGCAGGAGCTGCGCCCGTGCCTGGCGTTTGGCGGCAATGGTGTAGCGGATGTTCGGCCGGTCGAAGCCGCTGCAGAAGACGCGCGCCTGTTCCAGCGCCAGCCGCGCGATGATTTCCTGCCGGGTGCGCTCGTCCGCAGTGGCCGTCAGGGCGATGCGGGGGATCTCCGGGAAGCGCTGATGCAGCAGCGACAGTTGCAGATAGTCGGCGCGGAAGTCGTGTCCCCACTGGGAGACGCAGTGGGCTTCGTCGATGGCGAACAGGCTGATCGGCGTTCGCGTCAGCAGCGACAGGAACCGCTCGGTGTTCAGGCGCTCCGGGGCGACGTAGAGAAGGTCCAGCTGGCCGGCCGCGAACTGGCGCTCGACATCCCGCTGTTCCTCCAGTGCGAGACTGGAATTCAGGAAGGCGGCCTGGATGCCGAGTTGGCGCAGTGCCTCCACCTGATCCTGCATCAGGGCGATCAGGGGCGAGACGACGAGTCCGGTACCGGGCCGGATCAGCGCCGGTATCTGGTAGCACAGGGACTTGCCGCCACCGGTTGGCATGAGCACCAGGGCATCCCGGCCGGCAAGCACCTCCTCGACGATGAGACCCTGAAGACCGCGGAAAGCAGGATAGCCAAAGGTGGTCTGCAGGACAGTCAACGGCGTGATCATGGCCGACATTCTAATTCAGGACCCGGGTAACAAGCCGTAGGATATGTCACCGCGATGTGGCCTGGTTTGGTGCATGCCTGCACTGATTCGGCGGGGCCTGTTGTAAGGAAGCCAAGGCTTGTTGCTGTTTTATCGGGTTTTTCCCTGGCTGGCACGCCAAGTGCTTTGAACGGGACGAACCTCACATTTTCGGAGAAAGACATGCGTAAACATCGACTCCCGGTAGCGCCGCGGTTAGTGGGATGTGCCGCCTTGCTGGCGACCGCGGTGGCGGTCACGGCCAGGGCCGAGGATATCGAAGAGACCACCGGGTTCTTCGATTACGCCCTGGGCAGCAACGATCCACAGTTCATGAAGGATTGGGGAATTACCTGGGGCGGCTGGGTCCAGGCCGGCGTCACCGCCAACGCCAACAATCCTGCCGATGGCTTCAATGGTCCCGTCACCTTCGGTGATCGTGACGGTGAGTTGCAGATGAATCAGCTGTACGGCTTTGTCCAGCGGGCCATCAACGTCAATGGCGACGACTGGGATTTCGGCGGTCGCTTCGACATCATGTACGGTTCCGATGCCATCTTCACCCAGGCCTATGGTGTTCCGACCCTCGACCCGCGATCGGGACAGCCGCTCAATCGGGGCAACTGGGACCTGCACCTGACCAGCTGGGATCAGCGCTTCTATGGGCTGGCGTTCCCGCAGGCCTATCTCGAAATGAATCTGCCGGTGGGCAACGGTCTCGCCATCAAGGCCGGTCACTTCTACACGATTCTGGGCTATGAGGTAGTCACGGCGCCGGATAACTTCTTCTACACGCATGCCTACACCATGCAGTATGGCGAGCCCTTCACCCATACCGGCTTGCTCGGTTCCTATGCCTTCGATGACAACTGGAGCCTCAGTGCCGGCGCTGTCACCGGGAGCGCCACCGGCGGCTGGGATGGCAACTTCAATACCCAGCTGAGCAACTGGAACTTCCTCGGTGGTGTGACCTGGACCAGTGACGACAAGGCCTACTCCATCAACCTGGGTTCCACCGCCGGCGCGCGTTCCGCCACCGCCAGCAGCCCTTGGGCGATGTACAGCCTGGTCGGCAAGGCGAACTTCCTCGACAACACCCTGCACTATGTCCTGCAGAACGACATGGGCTTTGCCGACGATGTGATTACCGGCAACGGTCTCTCCAACAACAAGTCCGGCGGGTTGGAGAACGCAACCTGGTATGGCATCAACCAGTATCTGATGTACGACATCGAGGACAACCTCGGCGCCGGCATCCGCATGGAGTGGTTCCGTGACAACAACGGTTTCCGCGTTCTGGGGCCGCAGCGTTGCCCCGGCAGCTTCAACCTGAACAAGGAAGGGGTTGGCAGCACTTACGCCTGTGGTGCCGACTATGCCGCTTACGTCCCGAACGGGGGCTACACGCCGGGCGCCGACTATTACGGCCTGACCGCGGGTCTCAACTACAAGCCGCTGAAATGGGTCATGTTGCGTCCCAATGTTCGTTACGACTGGTCGTCCAACGACCAGGCATTCATGGGGTCGACACCGCAAAAAATGACCGATACCCAGTTCACCTTCTCGGCGGATGTGGTGATCACGTTCTGATCGGCGTAAGTTAAGACCACTCCCAGGCATTCGGAGGAACACGATTTATGAAAGCGAAACATTTTGTCGGCGTCATGGCTTGCCTGCTGGCGGGTCTGACCCTGTTGGGCGGTTGTGCCGAGAAGAAGCCGGTCGGCGCCGCGGGTGGCGAGGCCATCGAGAAGACCCTCAAGGCAGCGGAGCAGGATGCACGCACCGGCAACGAGCAAAAGGCCATCCAGGAGATCAATGCCGCGGAAAAGGCCCTGATCGAGGAGGACAAGAAGAAACCCTACGTGCAGGGGTACAAGTCGTGGACCGGCGAGGACGCCAAGGCCAAGGCCGACACCGATGCGATCAAGGAACTGGATCATGCCCGCAAGGATGCCAAGGGCAACCTCGCCGGCGATGCGGCTGACGAGATCAAGAAAGCTATCAAGGATGTCGAGGTGAAGGAAAAAAATTAGCTCCCCAATTTCCTTCGCTCGATGAGCCCTTGGAACCACCTGCCGCAAGGCAGGTGGTTTTTTTCTGCCCGCCGATCGGCCCTGGTTTCGTTCCGGGTTCTTGAAGTCCGGCCCGTGAGCCGCGCCGCGACTGGCCAGCAGGGGACTGTCGCATCCGGGCATGGCTGGCGGGCGCTCCGCATCGGGGCGACAGCCTCTCAGCCCTTTCACCATCAGGCGGCGCGTGCTCCATTCTGGGGCATGGGCGGCGCCGCTGGCCGGTGTCACGGGCCCAAGATGCCGGGTATCGCCCCTCTGGTTTCATGCAATCCGCGTTTCGCCGCACAGGCGGGGGGCGGTTTCCCGTGCCTTGCCGTCGATTCCCCCGCAGGCTGGCACGTCTTCTGCTTCTGGTATGTACGAGCTCACCACCCCATTCTCACGCAGGAGTAAATCAGCCATGAAGTTAGTGACCGCCATACTCAAGCCATTCAAGCTGGACGATGTTCGCGAGGCGCTGTCGGAAGCCGGCATCACCGGTATCACCGTGACCGAGGTCAAGGGGTTCGGGCGCCAGAAAGGCCATACCGAGCTGTATCGTGGCGCCGAATACGTCGTCGACTTTCTGCCGAAGATCAAGCTCGAGTGCGCGGTGACCGACGCGCAACTGGATGCCGCGCTGGACGCCATCGCGGCGACTGCCAACACCGGCAAGATCGGCGACGGCAAGATCTTCGTCTTCGACCTGGAACAGGTCATCCGCATCCGCACCGGCGAGACCGGTGCCGACGCGCTCTGATTCCATCCGTTTTCAAACGACTAGGGTAGACCCATGAGCAGATTTCCCTTCCCCTCGCGCTTGTCTCCGTATCTGCCGCCGAAGGCCCCCCTGGGGCACATCGCGCTGACGGCCCTGTTTGCGGCCAACCCCGCCCTGGCCGATGATGCCAGGCTGGACAGCGGCGATACCGCCTGGATGCTGACCTCCACGGCCTTGGTGTTGCTGATGACCATTCCCGGCCTGGCGCTCTTCTACGGTGGCATGGTCCGGAAAAAGAACGTGCTGTCGGTTCTGATGCAGTGCTTCGCCATTTGCTGTCTGATGACGGTGCTCTGGTTCCTGTTCGGTTACTCGCTGGCGCTGACGCCGAATGGCAACGAAGCGCTCAATCAGGTGATCGGCAGTCTCGACAAGGTCTTTCTGCTGGGGGTGACCGCCACGTCCCTGTCGGGGACGATTCCGGAATGGCTGTTCATCATGTTCCAGATGACCTTTGCCATCATCACGCCAGCCCTGATCGTCGGCGCCTTCGCCGAGCGCATGAAGTTCTCCGCCTTGCTCTGGTTCAGCGGACTTTGGCTGATCCTGATCTACATCCCGGTCGCCCACAGCGTCTGGGGCGGGGGCTTTCTCGGCAGCGCCGGCGTGCTGGATTTCGCCGGTGGCACCGTGGTTCACATCAATGCCGGCATCGCCGGCCTGGTGGCCGCGCTGATCGTTGGCAAGCGCAAGGGCTATGGCACCGTCTCCATGGCGCCCCACAATCTGACGCTCTCCATGATCGGTGCCTCCCTGCTCTGGGTGGGCTGGTTCGGCTTCAATGCCGGTTCCGCCGTCGCCTCCAATGCACTGGCGGCGGTGGCGATGCTGAACACCCAGGTGGCCACGGCGGCCGCGGCGCTCGCCTGGATGTTCGCGGAGTGGATCGTCGCCAGGAAGCCGAGCCTGCTCGGCATCGTCTCCGGGGCCGTGGCCGGACTGGTCGCGATTACGCCGGCGGCTGGCTTCGTCAACCCAACCGGTTCGCTGCTGATTGGCCTGATAGCCGGCATCGGCTGCTATATCGCTGCGGTGCCGGTCAAGAAGCTGCTGGGGTATGACGATTCGCTCGACGTATTCGGCGTCCATGGCGTGGGTGGCATCATCGGCGCAATTCTGACCGGTGTCTTCGCCGATGCGAGCGTCAATCCGGCCGGCAAGGCGGCAAGCGCGGCCCTGCAGGTTTACGGGGTGGCTGTCACCATCGTCTACACGGCGGTGGTGTCGGCACTCATCCTCTTCATCATCAAGGCGGTCATTGGCCTGCGTGTCAGCACGGCTGACGAGGAGGCGCAGGGGCTGGATATCAGCCTGCATGGCGAATCCGTCACCTGAGCCTAGGAGCGGGGTCTGGGCGATCCTTTTTCGCCCGGGCCTTGCCGACGCGAGAGCGGGTCTTTCTGGAGCGATGATGAGGATACGTAAGGGAGAGGGCGCCATGAGAAAATCGATTCAAGTGCCGGGGGCTGTCGCGCTGAGCCTTGGGCCTGCAGGCCTGGTTCTTGCCGAGTCGGCAACCCCGGTCCCCGACAAGGGCGATGTCGCCTGGATGGTGGTGGCTACGGTGCTGGTCACGCTGATGGTGATACCGGGGCTGGCCCTGTTCTATGGCGGCATGGTGCGTGCCAAGAACATGTTGTCGGTACTGATGCAGGTGTTCGTGATCTTCTCGCTGATGGCCGTGCTGTGGGCGCTGTACGGCTACAGCATCGCCTTCACCGAGGGCAATGCCTTCTTCGGCGGCCTCGACAAGGCCTTCCTGGCCGGAGTCACGCCGCAATCCACGGTCGCCACCTTCAGCAAGGGCGTCGTGATTCCGGAATATCTCTACATCGCCTTCCAGCTGACCTTTGCCGGCATTACGCCGGCGCTCATCGTCGGCGCCTTCGCCGAGCGGGTGAAGTTTCCGGCGGTGCTGCTGTTCGTGGCAATCTGGTTCACCTTCGCCTATCTGCCGATGGCGCACATGGTCTGGTACTGGGCCGGCCCCGACGCCTATGTCAGTCCCGCGGCGGCCGGGGAGACCGCCGGATTCCTGTTCCAGAAGGGGGCGCTCGATTTTGCCGGCGGCACGGTCGTGCATATCAATGCCGGCGTGGCCGGTCTGGTCGGCTGCGTCATGGTCGGCAAGCGCATCGGCTATGGCAAGGAGTCGATGGCGCCGCACAGCGTCACCCTGACCCTGGTGGGAGCGTCCCTGCTATGGGTTGGCTGGTTCGGCTTCAATGCCGGTTCCAACCTGGAAGCCAACGGTACCACCGGCCTGGTGTTCATCAATACCCTGCTGGCAACGGCGGCGGCCACCCTGGCCTGGGTCGCGGCGGAATGGACGCTGCGTGGCAAGCCCAGTCTGCTGGGCGCGGCATCGGGTGCCGTGGCGGGGCTGGTTGCCATCACCCCGGCATGTGGCTGGTCCGGTCCCATGGGGGCCATCGTGCTGGGATTGGCGGCCGGCGGTGCTTGTTTCTGGTCCGTGTCGACCTTGAAGCGCATGTTCTATTACGACGACGCCCTGGATGTCTTCGGCGTGCACGGGATCGGTGGCATCGTCGGGGCGCTCGGCACCGCCATCGTCGCCGCGCCGGCGCTGGGTGGCACCGGTGTCTACGACTACATCACCGAGTCGATCGGTGATTACGATCTCAAGTCACAGTTCATCAGCCAGTGCTGGGGTGTCGGCACGGTGCTGCTCTGGTCGGCTGTCGTCTCCTGGGTCGCCTTCAAGGTGGTCGATCTTGTGCTGGGGCTGCGTGTCGGCGAGGAGGTCGAGCGGCAGGGTCTGGACATCCACGAGCATGGCGAGAAGGCCTACAACCCCTGATCAGGTTTTTTCTTGAGTGGCTCTTGCTTGGGCACCCTTGGGTGCCCTTTTTTTTTACTGATTTTCGTCGTAGGTCAGAATCAGGGCGAAAAACAGCAGGTTCTGTCCCGGTACCAGGAGCGGCTGGTTGCCGGCGGCGTTGAAGAAACCGCCCTCGGGTCCGATGGAGGTGTCATGCCGGAATTCCATGCGTACGGTGGCGGCGGAGGTGCCGACTAGCGTTGTCCGGTACTCCGAGGTGAGGGTGACGGCGCTGATGAATTGCTCCAGTCCGGTCAGCTGGCCATCCGGGTCCCAGTAGATTTCCGGTCGCAAGGCCAGCGACCAGGGGCCATCGATATGCCAGCGCGACCAGATGGCGCTGCCCATCCACACGGTCTGCAGGCCGCTGGTGGCCAGTTTCTGGGTGCCGATGTCGTAGGCCATGGCCAGCAGGATCTCGTCGCTGCGCCATTCCAGGATAGTATCGGAGAAACCTCGCCAGTAGCTCAGGGCCGTTTCTTTCTGCTCGGGCCCGAAGAAGAGGTTCTGGGTCAGTGTCCAGCCAGCCTGAGGCCGCCACTTCAGCTGGGCGCCGTACTTGGGCTGATCGCCCACGAAGGCCAGGTAGTCGTAGTCGCTGAGGAGGTAGAGGCCGGCGCTCAGGTTGCCGAGTACGGCATACTCGGCGCCGGCACCGATGAGGAAATAGGGCGAGTAGTCCGCCATCCAACTGCGCGTATAGTTCGGATTCTGACCCGCGTACATGGATTCGAAGCCAATGAAGCTGTTCATCAGCCCGGCCTGGAGCTTGAGCCCGTTGCCGATGTCGGCCAGATAGGACACGTTGGCGCGCGAGAACACGCTGAGGACATCGGCGCCGGGCAAGGGGTTCTGCGATTTCGAGGGCTTCTGCGCATCCATGTCGTCGCCGCCCTGCAGGCCAAGCTCCAGACCCCAGCGTGAGCTTTCGTCAGGTGGTTTGTAGAGGTACATCATCCCCATGTTGGGGTCGAAGGCGTTGAGTCGCCGCGTGGTCAGCTTGCTGCGCCACTCGATTGTGCGATCGCCGCCAAGGTCATCGGCGTAGGAGACATCCAGGTAGGCGCCATACTGCCAGCCTCCCGTATCGGCAGCAGCGGACTGCGCTCCGCTGGCCACGCCCAGAACCAGCAGGCCGGCGAGGCTAGCCCCGCTCGGCGGGCAAAGCCTTGGGCTGAGTGCCATTCAGCGATTCCACGAAGGCGTTGGCGCGGGAGATGGACCGCTCCATGGCGCCGATCAGCCCCGAGACACCGGCTGTCATGGCATTCAGTTCATGCTGGAGGGATGCGATGGCCTTGGCGTTCAGGTTGTGCTTGAGGTAGAGCACCTGATCCTGGAAGGCATGCAGCACGGGGTCGATCTTGCCCTCGGCCCGGCGCATAGCGTTGATCAGCTGGCCATAGTGCTGCTGGGTGAGCCGGAGCTTTTGCCGGCTGCTACTGCGCAGGCTGCGGTTGGTGTACTGGTCCAGTTCCGCCTCCCATTCGTTGAACAGTGCCAGGGCGACATCCTCCACGGCATCGATGCGATCCTGAACCGCCAGCGCCTTGGCATTGCTGTAGTCGTACTCGATCTTGAGTTGCCGGTAGACGTCCTCGAGGTCGCCACCGTCGAATCGCGTGAGCTGGCTGAATCGGTCGAGCGCGGTCTGGAATTGTGCCTTGGCTTCTTCCAGACTGTCGCGGGCATGCTCCACCCGTGCCACCAGGATGTCCCGCTTGTGGCGGCCGGTGGACTCGATCACGCTGAAGTACAGTTTCTGACCGCGGGAGATGACGAAGCGGGTCAGCGACTCGATGATGTTTTCGAGGGAGAGTGGCGGCTTGCGTTTGCTCATCAGGCTGGAGGCTATAACCGGAATTGGGCCGGGTATTGTACCCGTGGGTACCATGTGCCGCGGCTGGGTCCGGTCCGGGGGGCCGGCTGTGGAGACTGTCTCCTGGTAGTGAAAAGATTTTTTGGCGAAACCATCCGCGCAGGCTGAAAAACCGAGTAAAATACTCAACAAAGTGGTTTTCAGAACCGGGGACAGCGAGTAGAATCCGGCCCATTCAACAACCGATCAGCCTCGATCCAGTCGTCTGCTGCCGATCTCTTAGGCAGGGGCGGGCCGGTCGTGGGCAGGGAGCAGGAATGACAGCAAAACCGTCTTATCACGAGGACGTCAAGGCCATCATCGAGGGATTGAAGGACAAGCCGGGTCCCTTGCTGCCTATCCTCCATGCCATCCAGGACCGACTGGGTTACGTGCCTCCCGACACGGTGCCGGTCATCGCTCGCGATTTAAATCTCTCCCGGGCGGAGGTCCACGGTGTCATCACCTTCTACCATTATTTCCGCGAGACCCCGCCGGGGCGTCAGACCGTCTATGTCTGTCGTGCCGAATCCTGCCAGGCCATGGGCTCGGAGGCTCTGGAAGAGCATGCCAGGCAGCGTCTGGGGGTCGATTATCACGAGAATACCGCTGATGGCGGCTTTACCCTGGAGCCGGTCTACTGCCTCGGCAACTGTGCCTGCTCACCCTCGATCATGGTAGGCAAGGATGTTTACGGCCGAGTGACCCCGGAGCGGTTCGACGAAATCCTTGATGCGGCGCAGGCAAGTTCATGAGCAAGATTTACATACCCAGAGATTCCAGCGCGCTGGGGCTTGGCGCCGAGCGTGTCGTGGAGGCTATCCAGCTGGAGGCTGGCCGCCGTGGCGTTTCGATCGAGCTGGTCCGGAACGGATCGCGTGGCCTCTATTGGCTGGAGCCGCTGGTGGAAGTGGAAACCCCGGCCGGTCGCTGTGCCTACGGGCCGGTGACCCCGGGCGATGTGGCTGGTCTGTTCGAGGCCGGTTTCCTGGAAGGTGGAGCGCATCCGCTCGGGCTGGGTCTCACCGCCGACATTCCCTACCTGAAGCAGCAGGAGCGCCTGACCTTCGCCCGCGTGGGCATTACCGATCCCGTCAGCCTTGAGGATTATCTGAGCCATGAGGGATACCGGGGGTTGAGGCGGGCGCTGACCATGGCGCCTGCGGACATTGTCGAAGAGGTCACGGAATCGGGCCTGCGGGGCCGCGGCGGGGCGGCATTTCCCACCGGTATCAAGTGGCGTACCGTCCTGAATGCGGCTGCCCACCGGAAGTACATCGTCTGCAACGCCGACGAGGGCGATTCCGGAACCTTCTCCGATCGGATGATCATGGAAGGCGATCCCTTCGTGCTCATCGAGGGCATGACCATCGCCGGTCTCGCCGTGGGCGCGACGCAGGGCTACATCTACCTGCGCTGCGAATACCCCCATGCACATGTGGCACTGAACGATGCGATCGCAGCCGCCTGCGCGGCGGGCTACCTGGGCGATGATGTGCTGGGTAGTGGCAGGGCCTTCCACCTGGAGGTGCGTCTGGGCGCCGGCGCCTATGTCTGCGGCGAGGAAACCTCATTGCTGGAAAGCCTGGAGGGCAAGCGCGGGCTGGTGCGCTACAAACCCCCGCTGCCGGCCATCAAGGGCCTGTTCGGGCGGCCGACGGTAATCAATAACGTCATCTCCCTGGCATCCGTACCCATCATCCTCGACAGAGGCGGCGCCTACTACCGCGATTTCGGCATGGGTCGTTCCCGGGGCACGCTGCCGATCCAGCTGGCCGGGAATCTCAAGCAGCCCGGTCTGGTGGAAAAGGCCTTTGGCGTGACCCTGCGGGAAATCCTCTACGACTATGGCGGCGGCTCGGCGAGCGGCCGGCCGATTCGTGCGGTTCAGGTGGGTGGGCCACTGGGCGCCTATCTGCCAGAGTCGCAGTTCGATACGCCGCTGGATTACGAGGCGTTCGCCACGCAGTGGGCGGTGCTGGGGCACGGCGGTATCGTCGCCTTCGACGACACCGTCGACATGGCGAAAATGGCGCGCTATGGCATGGAGTTCTGTGCCATCGAGTCCTGCGGCAAGTGCACACCCTGTCGCATCGGTTCCACCCGTGGCGTCGAGGTCATCGACAAGATACGTGCCGGTATCGATCGCGAGCGCAACATTGCCCTGCTGCGGGAGCTCGGCGAAACCATGCTGGCGGGTTCACTGTGCGCGCTGGGCGGCATGACACCATACCCGGTCTTGAGCGCCTTGAATCATTTCCCCGAGGATTTCGGGGTGAGCAACGCCGCCAGCAAGGCGGCCTGAACAAACAGGAACAGGGCCAGAGGACAGGCAGCAGGAATCGGTTCGCGTGGACCTGCGATAACAGACACTCCGCGTGAGTTGAGCATCTGACACCCAGGAGGCAGATCATGGCTGTACGAGATTGTGATTTTGGAACCCCGGCGAGCGAGTCGCCGAACACTGTCACGCTGGAGATCGATGGTTTCCGCGTCACCGTGCCGGAAGGTACTTCTGTCATGCGCGCAGCGGCGAGCGTGGGTATCCAGATTCCCAAGCTCTGCGCCACCGACAGTCTCGAGCCGTTCGGCTCCTGCCGCCTCTGTCTGGTCCAGATCGAGGGTGGGCGTGGCCTGCCGGCCTCCTGCACCACGCCGGTAGCCGAAGGCATGAAGGTCTGTACCCAGAACGAGCGACTGGCGAACGTCCGGCGCGGTGTGATGGAGCTCTACATCTCCGATCACCCGCTGGACTGCCTGACCTGTTCCGCCAACGGCAACTGCGAATTGCAGGACATGGCCGGGGCGGTCGGGCTCCGCGAGGTCCGCTATGGCTATGAGGGCGAGAATCACCTCAAGGCCGAAAAGGACACCAGCAACCCCTACTTCCAGTTCGATCCGTCCAAGTGCATCGTCTGCTCACGCTGCGTGCGCGCCTGCGAGGAAGTGCAGGGCACTTTCGCGCTGACGATCGACGGCCGTGGTTTCGACTCCAAGGTGTCGCCCAGCCAGAATCAGCCCTTCATGGAATCCGAGTGCGTTTCCTGTGGGGCCTGCGTGCAGGCCTGCCCGACCGCCACCCTGATGGAAAAGTCCGTCATCGAAAAGGGGCAGCCAGAGCACAGCATCATCACCACCTGCGCCTATTGCGGCGTGGGCTGTTCCTTCAAGGCCGAGATGAAGGGTGCCGAGGTAGTGCGCATGGTGCCGAACAAGGATGGCCATGCCAATCACGGTCACTCCTGCGTCAAGGGCCGTTTCGCCTTTGGCTATGCCACGCACAAGGACCGCATCACCAAGCCGATGATCCGCAAGCAGATCACCGACCCCTGGCAGGAGGTTTCCTGGGAGGAGGCGATCGGCTATGCGGCATCCGAGTTCAAGCGCATCCAGGCGAAGTATGGTCGTGGCTCGGTCGGCGGCCTGACCTCCAGCCGCTGCACCAATGAGGAGGCCTACCTGGTGCAGAAGCTGGTACGTGCCGCCTTCGGCAACAACAACGTCGATACCTGTGCCCGTGTCTGTCACTCGCCGACCGGTTACGGTCTCAAGCAGACCCTGGGCGAGTCGGCCGGTACCCAGACCTTCGATTCCATCCGCAAGACCGATGTCATCCTGGTGATCGGAGCCAACCCGACCGACGGTCATCCGGTCTTTGGTTCGGCGATGAAGCGCCGTATCCGCGAGGGGGCACGGCTGATCGTCGCCGATCCCCGCGATATCGACCTGGTCCGTTCGGTGCATGTCCAGGCCGACTATCACCTCAAGCTGCGTCCAGGCACCAATGTGGCCCTGATCAACGCACTGGGGCATGTGGTGGTCACCGAAGGGCTTGCCAATGACGAATTCGCTCATGCGCGTTGCGAGCCGGAGTCCTACGACAAGTGGAGGGCCTTCGTCAGCCAGGAGCACAACTCGCCGGAAGTCAGCGAGGCAATCACCGGCGTTCCGGCTAATCTGGTACGCGAAGCCGCGCGTCTCTATGCCACCGGTGGCAACGCGGCCATTTACTACGGACTGGGCGTGACCGAGCACAGCCAGGGTTCGACCATGGTCATCGGCATTGCCAACCTGGCCATGGCGACCGGCAACATCGGTCGCGAAGGCGTCGGCGTCAATCCGTTGCGTGGCCAGAACAATGTGCAGGGCTCCTGCGACATGGGCTCCTTCCCGCATGAACTGCCCGGCTATCGCCACGTTTCGGACACCACTACCCGCACCCTGTTCGAGTCTGTCTGGGGTGTTGCGCTGGAGTCCGAGCCGGGCCTGCGCATCCCGAACATGTTCGGTGCGGCGCTGGATGGCAGCTTCAAGGGGCTGTACTGTGAAGGCGAGGACATCGCCCAGTCCGATCCCGACACCCAGCATGTGCATGCTGCCCTGCGTGCCATGGAGTGCGTGGTGGTACAGGATCTGTTCCTCAATGAGACCGCCAAGTTCGCCCACGTCTTCCTGCCAGGCGCTTCCTTCCTGGAAAAGAGCGGCACCTTCACCAATGCCGAGCGCCGCATTTCGCCGGTACGCCGGGTCATGCCGCCGCTGGCAGGCTATGAGGACTGGGAGGTGACCCAGCTGCTGTCGAACGCCTTGGGTTATCCCATGAATTACGGCCATGCCTCGGAGATCATGGACGAGATCGCCAGTCTGGTGCCCACCTTCACGGGTGTCAGCTTCGCCAAGCTGGACGAACTGGGCAGCATCCAGTGGCCTTGCAACGACGAAGCGCCGGAAGGCACGCCGACCATGCATGTCGATACCTTCGTGCGCGGCAAGGGGCGCTTCATGCTCACCGAGTACGTACCTACCCAAGAGCGCACCAACAGTCGTTTCCCGCTGATCCTGACCACCGGGCGCATTCTGTCCCAGTACAATGTCGGCGCCCAGACCCGCCGTACCGCCAATTCGATGTGGCATGCCGAGGACCGGCTGGAGATCCATCCGCACGATGCCGAGGATCGCGGCATCAACGACGGCGACTGGGTCGGCATCAAGAGTCGCTCCGGCGAGACCGTGCTGCGTGCGACGATCACCGAGCGGGTGCAGCCGGGCGTGGTCTACACCACCTTCCATTTCCCCGAATCCGGCGCCAACGTCATTACCACCGACAATTCCGACTGGGCCACCAACTGCCCTGAATACAAGGTCACGGCGGTCCAGGTGACCAAGGTGGCGGGACCTTCGGAGTGGCAGCGTCAGTACCGCGAATTCAGCGAGGAACAGCAGGGCCTGCTGGATCATCGGCTGGCAACCGCCGAGTAATCCGGGCGGGATGGAGGCGCTTGCTCCTGAACTCGGGTGGCCCGGTTACCGGGTCCGCCCGGTTCAGCGATGGCGAGGCCCGACCGCCGAGAACATCGACGATTGTGTTGCCGAGGAGGCGCCGATCGTGCTCATGTACAACGGGGAGCCGCATGTGGTCATGCTGGCCACACCACTGGACCTTGAAGATTTCGCCCTTGGTTTCAGTCTTACCGAAGGCATCATCTCCCGGTGCTCGGAGGTTGAATCGGTTCGCGTTTACGAGCGCGCGGAGGGTATCGAGGTCCGCCTGAAAGTGCCACCGGCGCGTTGCGAAGCGATTGGCGACAAGGGACGCAACCTTACCGGGCGCACCGGTTGCGGCCTTTGCGGAGCGAGAACCCTGGAGCAGGCGATCAAGAAGCCGCCACCGGTACGCTCAACCGTGACGGTCAAGGCGGACGAGATGATTCGGGCATTGCGTCAGCTGCGTGACCGGCAGCGACTGAACAGTCTCACGGGGGCCGTTCATGCGGCGGCCTGGGTGGTGCCGGGCCAAGGGCTGTTGCAGCTTCGCGAGGATGTCGGCCGGCACAATGCGCTGGACAAGCTTATCGGTGCGCTCTCCCGACAGCGGGTTGATTTTCCGGCAGGCTATGTCGTTGTCACCAGTCGTGCCAGCTTTGAGATGGTGCAGAAGTGCGCCATGGTTGGTGTTGGCCTGATGGCGGCGATATCGGCACCTACGGGGCTCGCCATCAAACTGGCCGAGGAAGCCGGGCTGACACTGGTCGGTTTTGCGCGCGACGATAGCCATGTGGTGTATTCGCATCCGCAGCGCCTCTTCCATGGTTAATGATTTTCTTCTCACCCTGCTCTTCAACGAGCCGTTACCGGCGTCCTGAGCGTAATCTCTTTCGGCATCATGGATACAGAAAACCTGGTTAAGATGGCCAACAATATCAGCGACTTTTTCAGCGCCGAGCCCGATCACGAGGCAGCGGTCAAGGGCATGGTCGACCACCTCGAGCGTTTCTGGGAACGGCGCATGCGCGTGGCCATCATCCAGCATCTCGAGATGGGGGGCGCTGGCCTCAACGATGTCGCCCGTGATGCAGTTGCCCGGTTGGCCCGGACGGCCTAGCCTCTGGGGAACTGTCTTGCCAGGCTTGTCCCGCGTCGCATGATGCTCACCGGCGGCGGAATCAACGGAAGGAGAGAAAGGTAGGTGACTGGCATGCTGTCGGTATTCTGTTCTCCCGCGCGCTATGTCCAGGGGCGCGAGGCAACCCACCATCTTCCCGCCGAGCTGCTCAGGCTGGGGCATGGGGGGCAGGCCCTGATCATCGCCAGCCGCAGTGCCCGTCGATTGCTGGAGAACATCTGGCGAAACGGCTTCGAGGCGGCCGGGATCCCCTTTGCGGTGCTCGATTTTGGCGGTGAATGCTCGGCCAAGGAGATCGCCGGGGGCAAGGGGGAGGCTACCCGCCTCGATGCCCGGTTGATCGTCGGTGCCGGTGGCGGCAAGGTTCTGGATGCTGCCCGGGCGGTTGCGGCCGAACTGGACAGGCCGGTTGCCTGTTGCCCGACCACGGCGGCCAGCGATGCCCCATGCAGCGCGCTATCGGTGGTCTACACGAGCGATGGCCAGTTCGAGAAGTGCCTGTTCTACAAGCGCAATCCTGACCTGGTCCTGGTGGATACAACCGTCATCGCCCAGGCACCGGTTCGCTTGCTGATCTCCGGGATGGGGGATGCCTTGGCTACCCGCTTCGAGGCCGAGACGGCCCGCTTGGCCTGCAAGGCCAACCAGGTTGGGGGCGCGAGCACGATCGCTGCCGCAGCCCTGGCCGATCTCTGCTACCGGACCTTGCTGGCGGATGGTGTCGCGGCGGTGGCCGCGGCCCAGGTGCATGCCATCACGCCGGCTTTCGAGCGTATCGTCGAGGCGAATACGCTGCTGTCCGGCCTGGGGTTCGAGTCCGGCGGCCTGGCGGTCGCCCATTCCGTGCACAATGGCTTGACGGCTGCGCCGGAAACCCATGACCGCCATCACGGCGAAAAGGTGGCTTTCGGGACGCTGGTTCAACTGGTGCTGGAAGGTCGTGATTCATGCCTGATCGAGGAAGTCCTCGGATTCTGCCGGTCGGTGGGATTGCCCACGACCCTGCGCGATCTGGGGCTTGAAAACCTCACCCCCTCGCGGGCCGCCGCTATCGCCGAGCGCACCGTGGCGGCGGGCGAGACCGCGCATAACGAAGCCTTCGAGGTAACGGCCGATGCCATTCGCGATGCCATCTTTGCCGCCGATGCCTGGGGGCGTGCCTTTCGGGGCGGCCGGTAACCCATTCAACGCTGCTTGGCTCGGAGGTGCTCGATGGCCTCGAGCGTCTTGGCAAGCAGATCGGTGTCTCCCGAGCTAAGGTGGACAGCCCCGGTTTCCCGCTTCAGCCAGGTCATCTGGCGCTTGGCGAATTGCCGCGTCGCAATGATGGCGCGCTCGATCATCGCCTCGTGGCCGAATTTGCCTTCGAGGTAGGCCCACACCTGGCGGTAGCCCACGGCCCGCAAGGCGGGCATGTCCGGATCGAGGTCGCCGCGGCGGTGCAGTCTTTCCACTTCGCCGATTAGACCCTGTTCGATCATCGCCAGGAACCGTATGCGGATGCGCTGCTGAAGCGCCGTGCGATCGGTCGGTGCCAGGACGAGCCTGCAGAATCGGTAGGGCGTGTCGGCGGCGGGCGGAGTCCCGAAGTGCTCGCTCAGCGGCCTTCCCGTGAGGCGATGGACTTCCAGCGCCCGCTGGATCCGCTGTGCATCGTTCGGATGAATGCGGCGGGCGCTGTCGGGATCAACCTGGGCGAGTTGCGCGTGCAGGGCGGGCCATCCCCGGATCGCGGCCTCGGCGTCGATCGTTTCCCGCACGGCCAGGTTGGCGGTGGGCAGCATCGACAGCCCCTGCAGCAGGCCGCTGAAGTAGAGCATGGTGCCTCCCGCCAGGATCGGGATTTGGTCGCGGGCAACGATCTCGTCCATTTTGGCCAGGGCATCCCGCCGGAATTGCCCGGCGGAGTAGCGCTCCGACGGATCCAGGATGTCGATGAGATGGTGCGGGACGCCGGCACGTTCGGCGAGATCGGGTTTTGCCGTGCCGATGTCCATGCCTCGATAAACCAGTGCGGAGTCCACGCTGATGATTTCCCCCCCCAGCGCCCCGGCCAACTGGATGGCCAAGCGGGTTTTGCCCGAGGCGGTGGGGCCCATCAGGGCGATGGCGAATGGGCGATTCGGTGACGCGGGCGGCAAGCAGGCTGTATTTCGTGGTGGTTGGGGGCGACAGTGTAGCGAAAACCCTCCTGGGTTCGCTGGTTGCTACCGGTGGCGTTCCCGGTAAGACGTGACGGCGGCGGCGTCCGGCTTGAAATGCCAAGCGGTGCTCTGTAGTATTCCACGGTTTATTTGTGTCTTGTTCGGAGAAGCAGCATGGCTCGTCGCCCGTTGGTCGTCGGTAACTGGAAAATGAATGGAACCCGTACCAGTTCGCAGAAACTGTTGGCGGATATTCTTGCCGGGCTGCCGGACGGGTGCGCGACCGATATAGGCGTATGTCCCCCCGCCATCTTCATTCCAGAAGCTTCTGCCGCTGTCACCGGGAAATTGATCCGGCTGGGCGCCCAGAACGTCGCTGATCAGGATCAGGGTGCCTTCACCGGCGAGATTTCGGCATCCATGCTGCGGGAGTTCGGTTGCTCGCTGGCTATCGTGGGCCATTCCGAACGTCGTGCGATTTATGGTGAAACTGATGCGTTGGTGGCCGCTCGCTATGCCAAGGCAATTGCCCACGGGGTGACGCCGATTCTTTGTGTCGGCGAGACCCTGGAGGAGCGTGAAGCCAATGCCACATTCGCCGTAATCGACAGACAGCTCGGCGCGGTTCTGGACCTTTGCGGTGTCGAGTCCCTGCAGGATGCGGTGATTGCCTACGAACCCGTATGGGCCATCGGGACCGGTCGTACGGCGAGCAAAGAGCAGGCACAGGAAGTGCACGCCTATATCCGCGCCCAGATTGCGGCGCGCAACGCCGATGTTGCCGCCAAGGTTCAGATTCTCTACGGTGGCAGCGTCAAACCCGACAATGCAGCCGAACTCTTCGGGCAGCCTGATGTCGATGGTGGCCTTATCGGTGGCGCTTCTCTGGATGCACAATCCTTCCTGGCCATCTGCCTCGCAGCTTAACGGAATCCGTCATGTATCAGGTCTTAATGGTCGTTCACGTCCTGATCGCGCTGTCGATCGTGGGACTGGTGATGTTGCAGCAGGGCCGGGGTGCGGATGCCGGAGCCGGCTTCGGAGGCGCATCCAATTCGGTTTTTGGCGCGCGCGGCGCCGCGTCATTTCTGTCCCGGACTACCGCCGTTCTGGCAACGGTATTCTTTCTTACCAGTCTGACCCTTGCTTACCTGGCAGGTAATCAGGATAATAAGCAGTCCGACATCATGGATATTCCCGTGACGGAGGATGCCGCAAAGCGTGATCTTCCCCCCGTTTCGATGGATCCGCCCGCGCCGGCAAGGAGCGATGTTCCTGCGGTGGCACCTCCCGCGCAGCCGGCAGGCAACAACTGATCACCGTCTGTTGCTGCCCGATGTTTTCTGGCCGATGTGGTGAAATTGGTAGACACGCCATCTTGAGGGGGTGGTGACGAAAGTCGTGTCGGTTCAAATCCGACCATCGGCACCAATTGAAAGTCCTAGGGTGTCCTAGGCAATCCATGAAACCCGCTAGCCGCAAGGCTTAGCGGGTTTTTTGTCTCTGCTCGCGTCGGGATGCTCTGCACCTACGGCAGTCAAGGCCTGTTTTGGTTTTCTGAAAAGATGAAATTCAGCATCACTGGCACGGATGGAACCGCGCGTCGCGGTGAATTGCATTTCCCGCGTGGCGTGGTCCATACGCCGGCATTCATGCCCGTCGGTACGTATGGGACGGTCAAGGCCATGACACCGGAGGAATTGCGCGAACTGGGTGCCGAGATCGTTCTCGGCAATACGTTCCATCTGATGCTGCGACCCGGGACCGAGGTCATCCGGCGACATGGCGATCTGCACGATTTCATGCACTGGAGCGGCCCGATCCTGACCGATTCGGGTGGGTTCCAGGTCTTCAGTCTCGGTGCCATGCGCAAGATCAGCGAAGCCGGCGTGCTGTTCCAGTCGCCCATCGATGGTGACCAGATATTCTTGGGCCCGGAAGAGTCCATGGCAGTGCAGCGTGCCCTCGGGTCGGATATCGTCATGATTTTCGATGAGTGCACGCCGTATCCTGCCACCTACGAACAGGCAGCGAATTCGATGCGCTTGTCGTTGCGCTGGGCTGCGCGCAGTCGCAGCGCCCATGGTGACAACCCGGCAGCCTTGTTTGCCATCGTCCAAGGCGGCGTCTACGAGGAACTGCGTCTGGAATCTGCGCGCGAGTTGCAGTCGATCGGGTTTGATGGCTACGCCATCGGTGGTCTCTCGGTCGGCGAGCCCAAGGAGGACCGTGCGCGTGTTCTGGCAGCTGTGGTTCCCGCGTTGCCCACTGGCAAACCCCGTTACCTGATGGGGGTGGGCACGCCGGAAGACATCGTCGAGGCGGTACGGGTCGGTATCGACATGTTCGATTGCGTGATGCCGACCCGCAACGCCCGCAACGGTCACCTGTTCACCCGTCACGGCACCCTGCGGATTCGCAATCGCACCTACCGGGACGATGTGCGCCCGCTGGATCCCGAATGCGCGTGCTATACCTGCCGGAATTACAGTCGCGCCTATCTGCGGCACCTGGACAAATGTGGCGAGATGCTTGGGGCGCGGCTCAACACCCTTCACAACCTGCATTATTATCAGGAACTTATGTCTGGCTTGCGGGCGGCTATCGGCGAAGGCCGGCTGGACGACTTCGTGTCCGAGTTCTATCGCCTGCGCCATGAGGCACAGGCTTTTATGGCATAATCCGTTGCTTTATCGCCCGCATGAGGAGCTAGATCATGGGTTTTTTCATTGCTGATGCCTTGGCCGAGGCCGCCCCGGGTGCGGGAGCCCAGGACCCGGGTTTCGTCGGCCTGATTCTGCCGCTTGGCATCATGGTCGCGTTTTACTTCCTTTTCATTCTCCCGCAGCAACGGAAGACCAAGGAACACAAGAAGATGGTCGACTCCCTCGGCAAGGGCAGCGAGGTGGTGACCACCGGGGGCTTGCTGGGTCGGATTGTCGACCTCGACGAGAATTTCGTGCAGTTGGAACTGGCTGACAACGTCCAGGTACATGTCCAGCGAAATGCCGTTGCCTCGCTACTCCCCAAGGGTACCTACAAGACCCGAAAGAAAAACGATAAAAGCTGAGTTAGCTCTCATCCGGGCTGGCATCGGTGTCATTGCGCTACTAGGCGGCCATCATGCGAAATCATTTTCCGCTCTGGAAAAATATCCTCATCCTTCTCACGCTTGCCGTGGCAGTGATTTATTCCCTGCCGAATTTCTATGGCGAGGATCCTTCCGTCCAGTTGTCGCCATTGAGAGGCTCCACCCTCGACGAGGGGCTGGTCAAGCAAGCCGAGAAGGCATTGGCTGATGCCGGTTTGAAGCCGAAATCCGTCGAGCTCGGTGACAAAAGGCTCCTGCTGCGCTTTGGCGATACCGATGCCCAGCTCAAGGCGTCCGACGCCCTGGAGAACCAGTTTGGCGAGCGTTATACCGTGGCGCTGAACCTGGCGCCGGCGACGCCCGGCTGGCTGCGGGCCATCAATGCAGCGCCGATGTATCTGGGGCTGGATCTCCGGGGTGGCGTGCACTTCCTCATGCAGGTCGATATGGAGGCGGCCATCAAGCAGGCCGAGGAGCGTTACCTGGAGGATATCCGCACGCTGCTGCGCGACAGCAAGATCCAATACACCTCAGTGGATCGCAACAACCATGTCATCGAGGTCAAGTTCCCTGACGCGTCAACCCTGGGCCAGGCGGAGACGACCCTGAAGCGCGAGGTTCGCGGTCTGTTGTTCGACGATGACGGCACCGTGCTCAAGGGCCGCATGACCGATGCCGATGTGCGCGAGATCCGGCGCCTGGCGGTCGCCCAGAACGTGACAACCCTCAGGAACCGCATCAACGAACTGGGTGTGGCGGAGCCCGTCATCCAGCAACAGGGCGAGGATCGCATCGTTGTCCAGTTGCCGGGCGTGCAGGATACGGCGCGCGCCAAGGAAATCCTTGGCGCCACGGCAACGCTGGAATTCCGCATGGTCGATACCGAACACCCGACGCCGACCGACGAAACCAAGACCCCTATCGGTTCCAAGCTCTACAAGGACCGCAATGGCCGCCCGGTGCTGCTGCAACGCAAGATCATCGTGACCGGTGACCAGATCATCGATGCGTCCTCCGGTATCGAGCAGCAATCCGGCTCCGCAGCGGTTTTCATTACCCTGAATGGCCCCGGTGCCCGCAAGATGGCGGAGACCACCAAGGAAAACATCAACAAGCCGATGGCGGTGGTCTATATCGAGAATAAGAGCGAGACCAAGGACGTCAACGGCCAGAAGGTGACCACCAAGAAGACGGTGGAAGAGGTCATCAACATTGCCACCATTCGTGACCGTTTCAGCAAGCGTTTCCAGATCAGCGGCCTGGATGGCACCGACGAGGCTCGCAATCTGGCGCTGTTGCTGCGTTCCGGCGCACTGGCGGCACCGGTCGACATCGTCGAGGAGCGCACCATCGGCCCGAGCCTGGGCAAGGAGAACATCGAGCAGGGTACCCGTTCGTTCATCATCGGCTTCATCCTGATCGGGGTGGTGATGATGCTTTACTACAAGGTCTTCGGTGTGATCGCGGTGATGACGCTATTGTTCAATGTCGCGCTGATTCTCTCGATCTTGTCCGCACTGCAGGCCACCCTGACCCTGCCGGGCATTGCCGGTATCACGCTGACCATCGGCATGGCCGTCGACGCCAACGTGCTCATCTATGAGCGCATCAAGGAGGAACTGCGCAATGGTTCCTCGATACAGGCCAGCATCTATGCCGGTTTCGAACGCGCCTTTGCCACCATCTTCGACTCCAACATCACCACACTGCTGGCAGCCCTGATGCTGTTCGGCATCGGTTCGGGACCCATCAAGGGATTTGCCGTCACTCTGACCATCGGCATTCTCACCTCGATGTTCACCGCCGTGATGTGTACCCGCATGATGGTGAACTTCATCTACGGTCAGCGCCGCGTCGACAAGCTCTGGATCTGATTCGACCAACGATATTTACGAGGAGATGACCGCCATGGTCGAAAGGACAACCCCCGTGCAGCCTTTTCATATCGACTTCATGGGCAAACGTGGCCTGTGGGTCACCATTTCCGCGATTCTGAGCCTGGCTGCCATCGTTTCGCTCTTTGCCCGTGGCCTCAACTATGCCGTTGACTTCACCGGTGGCACGGTGATCGAGGCCGCCTTCGGAAACCCGGTGGATCTTCCCGATCTGCGCGTGCGTCTGGAAAAGGCCGGATTCGACAATCCAACCGTGCAAAACTTTGGTAGTTCCAAGGAAGTGCTGATCCGGCTGGCGCCGCAGGGTAATGTCACGAACCAGGAGATCAGGCCCAGAGTATTGGGCGCGATCAACGAGGGCTCCAGCAATCGCGCCGACATCAACCGCATCGAGTTTGTCGGCCCGCAGGTCGGGGACGACCTTGCCGAAGGCGCCATACTCGCCCTCATCATGGCTACACTGGGTATCCTGGTCTACGTGGCCTGGCGCTTCGAGTGGCGCTTCTCGGCGGGAGCGATCCTGGCGACCCTCCACGACATCGTCATGATTGTCGGCATCTTTGCGCTGTTTCAGTGGGAATTCGATCTCAGCGTGCTGGCCGCCGTGCTTGCGATCATGGGCTACTCGCTCAACGACACCATCGTGGTGTTCGATCGCATTCGGGAAAATTTCCGCAAGATACGCCGTTCGGACACCATCGAGGTCGTCAATCTGTCCATCAATGAAACCCTGAGCCGTACCTTGATGACTTCGTTTCTGACCCTGCTGACCGTGATCGCCATGGCTATCTGGGGAGGCGATGTGATCCACAACTTTGCCTTGGCCCTGATCATCGGCATCGTGGTCGGTACCTACTCGTCCATTTATGTGGCCAGCGCGCTGGCGGTACGGCTTGGCATCAGCCGCGCCGACATGCTGGTTCCCGAAAAGGAAGGCGCCGCCGACGGTCGCCCCTGATCACCTGCTTGCTGTTGCGCAAAAGGGCCGCTTAATGTGGCCTTTTTGCTGTTTGTCATCTTGTTATCGGTTTCTCCAAGGACAGGCTCTCCATGGATATAGCTTCCCAGATCGCCGAGGAACTTGGCGTCAAACGTCATCAGGTTCAATCCGCCATCCAGTTGCTTGACGGGGGGGCGACGGTTCCCTTCATCGCGCGCTACCGGAAGGAGGCAACCGGCGCGCTCGACGATACCCAACTGCGCGCCCTGGCGTCGCGCCTCGATTACCTGCGGGAGCTGGATGAACGCCGGCAGGCCGTTCTTTCCAGCATCCGCGAACAGGGCAAGCTGGCGCCCGAACTGGAACAGGCCATTCTGGCGGCCGATACCAAGACCCGGCTGGAAGACCTGTACCTGCCCTACAAACCCAAGCGCCGCACCAAGGCGCAGATTGCGCGCGCAGCGGGACTCGAGCCCCTGGCGCTGGATTTGCTGAACAATCCGGAGAAATCGCCCGAACAGGAAGCCCTCCGGTATCTCAATCCGGAACATGGCGTCGATGATGGTGCGGCCGCCCTGGATGGCGCTCGCCAGATATTGATGGAACGTTTTGCCGAGAATCCGGCCACGGTGGCGGAAATTCGCGAAAAAATCTGGCAGGAGGGCCTGCTCGTTTCCCGGGTGATCGCGGGCAAGGAGGATGAGGGAATCAAATTCCGCGATTACTTCGCCTATGAGGAAGCCATCGCCAAGCTTCCCTCGCACCGGGTGCTGGCGCTGTTTCGCGGTCGCAAGGAAGGGTTTCTGGAGCTGACGCTCAGGCCAGGCGCGGACGAGGATGCAGCCCATGCCTCCGCAATGGGACGGATCGGGCGCCAGGAAGGCGTTGCCGATCGAGCTCGCCCAGCCGATCGCTGGCTGGCCGATTGCGTTCGCTATGCCTGGAAGATCAAGCTGTTCCCGCGCATCGATCTCGATCTCAAGCAACGCCTCAAGGAGGCTGCCGAGCACGAGGCGATACGGGTCTTCGCCATGAATCTCAAGGATCTGCTGCTGGCGGCGCCGGCAGGTCCGCGGGCCACGATGGGGCTCGATCCGGGGTTGCGCACCGGTGTGAAGGTGGCTGTCATCGACCCTACCGGCAAGTTGCTGGAAACGGCGACCATCTACCCGCACGCGCCGCGTCATGACCGGGAGCCGTCCATGGCCACGCTGGCGGCCCTGGCGGCCCGCCATGGGGTCGATCTCGTTGCCATCGGCAACGGTACGGCGTCGCGCGAGACCGATCAGCTGGTGGCGGATCTCACGAGTCGGCACCCGCAGCTGGGTTTGACCCGGATTGTCGTTTCCGAAGCCGGAGCCTCGGTGTATTCGGCCTCGGAATTGGCCGCACGCGAATTCCCGGCGCTCGATGTGTCCCTGCGGGGTGCGGTTTCCATCGCCCGCCGGTTGCAGGATCCGCTGGCCGAACTGGTCAAGATCGATCCCAAGGCCATCGGTGTCGGCCAGTACCAGCATGACGTCAATCAGGCGCAACTGGCCCGGAGTCTGGACGCCGTCGTCGAGGATTGCGTGAATGCGGTGGGCGTGGATGTCAACACCGCGTCCCGCTCACTGTTGCAGTATGTCTCCGGGCTATCGCCCACCCTGAGCCAGAATATCGTCGACTTCCGCGATCGCAACGGGCCGTTCCAGCGGCGCGAGGATCTCAGGCAAGTGCCGCGCTTCGGCGACAAGACCTTCGAGCAGGCGGCCGGCTTTCTCCGCATCATGAGCGGCAGCAATCCCCTGGATGCTTCCGCCGTGCATCCCGAGGCCTATCCGGTGGTGGATCGCCTGCGCCAGCAAAGCGGCAGGGATATCCGCGAGCTGATCGGCAATGCCGCTTTTCTGCGCAGTGTCAATGCCGCCAGCTTCACCGACGACCGGTTCGGCTTGCCGACGGTCGCGGATATTCTCAGGGAACTGGAGAAGCCCGGTCGCGATCCGCGCCCGGAGTTCAGGACCGCCCGCTTCAAGGCGGGAATTTCCGGCATCGCCGATCTCGAGCCCGGCATGGCGCTGGAGGGCGTGGTGACCAACGTGGCCAATTTCGGCGCCTTCGTCGATATCGGGGTGCACCAGGATGGCCTGGTCCATATCTCGCACCTGGCCGACAGTTTCGTGAAGGATCCGCGGCAGGTGGTCAAGGCCGGCGATGTGGTCCAGGTCAAGGTGCTGGAAGTCGATGTCGCACGCAAGCGGATCTCGCTGAGCATGAAGCGTGCGGCCGTGACCGCCGAGGATTCCGGCCGGGGGCAGGTCCGGCCCGCGGTCCGGTCGGGAGATACCGGGGCGAAAGCCCGGGCGGCTCAGGCCCCGGTCGGCGGTGCCATGGCCGATGCCCTTCAGCGCGCACTCAAGAGTGGTCGCTAGGGCGGCTAGAGGATGCCGGGCAGGAACGGGACGAAATTGACCGGCTCGATATCCTCGACCCGGAAACCCGACTCGTTGCGGGTGACTCGCTTGAGTATCTGGCGGTCACCCTGGCCGACCGGGATGATCATCACGCTGCGGCGGGCCATTTGTGCCAGCAGGGTTTCCGGAATCTCGCTCGGTGCAGCCGCGGCGAGGATCGCGTCATAGGGCGCGTATTCCTCCCAGCCCCAGCCACCGTCGCTATGTTTGAACCGCACATTGCGAAGCTGCAATTCCTGCAAGTGCTGACGTGCCCGCTGCTGGAGCGGATAGATGCGCTCCACCGAATATACCCGTTTGACCAGTTGCGCCAGGATTGCCGTCTGGTAACCCGAGCCGGTGCCGACTTCAAGGACCTTGTCGAGCGGCCCGGATTCCAGCAAGAGCTCGGTCATTCGTGCCACGATGTAGGGCTGGGAGATGGTCTGATTGAAGCCGATGGGCAGGGCTGTATCTTCGTAGGCCCGACTGGCCAAGGCTTCCTCGACGAACAGGTGGCGGGGCGTTTCCAGCATGACCCGGAGGACATCGGGATGGGCGACACCCTGTTCCCTGAGGCGGGCGATCATGCGTTCCCGGGTGCGCCGGGACGTCATGCCGATGCCGGCAAAGCGTGGATTCATCAATCGTCTAAGTCATCGAGCCAGCCCGCCAGCGTCTCGATGCGGTCATAGCGGGTCAGGTCGATCTGCAGCGGCGTGACGGATACGAAACCTTCGCGGATGGCATGGAAATCGGTGCCCGGACCCGCATCCTGTTCAGGCCCCGCGGCGCCGACCCAGTAGATCTCGCGGCCGCGCGGATCGACTGTGCGGATGACGGGTTCGGCCCGGTGGCGTTGTCCCAGGCGGCAGGACTTGAACCCGCGCAGGGCTTCCCAGGGTACATCGGGGACGTTGACGTTGAGGATGGTGTCCGCTGGCAGGGGATGGCGCCGGATGCGCTCCAGCAGGGAAAGTGCGACGCGGCCGGCGGTCTCGAAGTGGTGCGGTGTCGACGAGGCCAGGGAAATGGCGACAGCCGGCAGCCCCAGGAAACGCCCTTCGGTGGCGGCGGCCACTGTGCCGGAATAGATGACATCGTCCCCCAGATTCGAGCCATGGTTGATGCCGGCAAAGACCATGTCGGGTTCCCGGTCCAGAAGCCCGGTGATGGCAAGGTGCACGCAGTCGGTAGGGGTGCCGTTGACACGCAGGAAGCCGTTTTCCGCCCGACTGATGCGCAGCGGCACTTCCAGTGTCAGGGAGTTGCTGGCGCCGCTGCGGTTGCTTTCCGGCGCCACCACGGTAACGTCGACCTGTGAACTCAGCGCTTTGGCCAGGGTCTTCAGTCCCTCGGCGGAATATCCGTCATCGTTGCTGACCAGAATATGCATCGCTTCCCTCGCTTGATGAGCCGATTTTACACCACAGCCTCAGGCCCGGCGCGGCCCGCTAAAATGCTCAGTGACCCCACTTTCGACCTCACCACCTTGCACTCTGAACGATGACTGCCCTTCAACTTGGCCACGTACTGGAACTCATCGACCGGGCAAACGCTGCCGACCCGCACACGGAAATCGCCGACGGCGTCGAGCGGCCGCGCGAATGGCTCTATGGCCAGCGCATGTCGACCTGGCTGCAGCGCATTTGCCCGGATGCCTCGGAGCATCTCAAGATCGCCGCCCGGGGCCAGCATATCCGGCGCTGGGAGGTGCCGCGCGATACCTATCCCGCGTCGCGCGAGGGCTATCTACAATGGCGCACCTATCTCTACCGCTTTCATGCCGACCACCTGGCCGAACTGATGGCCGCCGCGGGTTACGGGGCGGCGGATATCGAACGGGTCGGGTACATCGTCCAGAAGCGGGGACTCAAGACCGACCCGGAAGTCCAGACACTGGAGGATGTCATCTGCCTGGTGTTTCTCGAGCATCATCTTACCGGTTTCGCCGCCAGCCAGGATCCTGACAAGCTGGTCGAGATCGTCCGCAAGACCTGGAGCAAGATGTCCGAACGGGGGCACGACTTTGCCCTCCAACTGCCGTTTTCCGACACCATCCGCCCGCTTCTGGCCAAGGCGCTCGGGACTGCCTGACGGCGATTCATGAAACCTGGATCCCTCACGCGCTTCGCCTGGCTTTCCATTGCCGCGGCCCTGCTGACCATGGATCTCAAGGCCTATGCCTACCGGGTCACCGGTTCCGTTGGCCTGCTGTCGGATGCGGCCGAGTCGGTGGTCAACCTGGTGGCGGCGGTGGTCGCCTTGCTGGTCCTGTGGTTTGCCACCAGGCCAGCCGATGCCGGCCATCCTTTCGGGCATGGCAAGCTGGAGTATTTCGCCAGTGGCTTCGAGGGCGGGCTGATCCTCGTGCGGCCGGCGGCATTGCCTGGACGGCCTGGCAGCGCTGGCTGACGCCGCAGCCCCTGCAGGCGCTCGATCTGGGGCTTGCCGTGTCGCTGCTGGCCGGTCTGGCCAACGGCGCTGTCGGTCTGACCCTTGTCCGCGTAGGGCGGCGCCATGGCTCGATCACGCTGGAGGCGGATGGCCATCATCTGCTTGCCGATGTCTGGACAACGGTGGCCATCCTTCTGGCGCTGCTGGGCGCTCTGCGAACCGGCTGGCTGTGGCTGGACCCCGCCATCGCCGGATTGGCCGCCATCCAGATCGTCTGGTCCGGCATCCAGCTGATCCGCCGTTCGATAGCCGGCCTGCTCGACACTGTCCTGCCCCGGCATGAGCAATCCCGCATCGAAGCCATCCTGGACGACTATGTCCGCCAGGGTATCCAGTTCCACGATCTCAGGACCCGGGCCTCGGGCCACAACCGCTTCGTGAACCTGCATGTCCTGGTACCGGGGGAGTGGAGCGTTCGGTAGGGGCATGCGCTTGCCGAGGAGATCGAATAGGCCATCGCCTCGGCCCTGGCCAACACCCGGGTGGTCACGCACCTGGAACCCCTGGGCGACCAGGTCTCCTTTGCCTCACCGCGTCAGCCGAACGTCTGCTCCAGCAGGAGCGCGTACCAGTCGCGCGCGTACACTGCTTCCCGGCGCCAGTCGCCATCGGGTGCCGTCTCGCCGCTGGCGAGGGTCGACAGACGGTGCCCGTCGGGCTCGTACCCGTAGACCCCGGTGACGGAAATGGCCTGATCCGCCGCTACGAAGCTGTAACAATGGTTGATCAGCCGTGGCGGCGGCGAGGGGAGACCGCTCAGCGAGGCGATGATGGCCGTCGCACAGACCCTGGCCTGTGCCTGCGCAGCAAAGGCCGATTTCGGCATGGGCGAGACCGCAGCGGCGTCCCCGATCACGTGAATGCCAGGCTGGCGGCTCGATTCAAACGTCAGCGGCTCGACGGGACACCAGCCGGAAGCATCGGCGAGGTCCGCCTGCCACGCCAGCTGGCCGGCGCGCTGGGGCGGGATGACATTGAGCACATCGGCGGCATGTCGACCGAATTCGGTATGCACAACTCGCCGCGATACATCGATATGGTCGATATTGCCCTCCTGCTCGGCGGATACCCATTCGATCATTCCGGGATAGAGTGAACGCCAGGCCTGCTGGAAGGCCGCCTGCTTGGAGAATCGGGTTTTGGCATCGAGGAGGATGATCTTGCCCGAGGGGTTGTGTCGCCGCAGATAGGCCGCCATCAGCGAGGCACGCTCATAGGGACCCGGAGGGCAGCGGTAGGGCAGGTCCGGGATTGTGATGACAATGGTCCCGCCCGGACGCATCGCGGCCAACTGGGCCTGCAGCAGCCGGGTCTGCGGGCCACCTTTCCAGGCGTGGGGCACGCCATGGCTGGCGGTTTCGTCGTATCCCGCGATGGCATCCCAGCGCAAGTCGATGCCGGGCGCGACCACCAACCGGTCATAGGGCAGGGCATCGCCGTTTTCCAGCCTCGCGAATCGTCGCGTGGCGTCGACTGCGAGCACATTGGCTCTCACCATCCGGATACCGAGCGTTTCGCCCGCGGCCAAGTAGTTTTGCACCAGACCTTGCGGCGAGGCCAGACCGGCAATCACCGCATTCGAGCCTAGGCAGCGCTCGTAGTGGCGGTGTCGTTCCACCAGGGTGACACGCAGTTCCGGCGCCCACCGTTTCAGGCTCCGGGCCACATTCAAGCCGCCGAATCCGGCTCCGACGACAACGATATGGGCCTTGTCCAGCCGGGGACGCACACCCGAGCCAGGCCGGCAGGCGCCAAGGGCAAGCGATCCCGCGGCAAGCTGGATGAAGCGCCGACGGTTCATCGACTAATGGACCGGCACAGGCAGCCGGGCGAAATGCCTGGCCAGCTGCACGAGCTCATCATCGCCGTAGCCCCGCGCGATACGCGGCATGACAGTACCTTGTCGACGGCCTGTCTTGTAGTCCAGCAGAACGCGGCTCAGTACCCCGAATGACCGTCCCCGCAGTGCCGGCAGTACTCCATGCCCCTCGCCATGCACGCCATGGCAGGCCGCGCAGGATTCGGCCAGGGGCCCGATGGCCGAGGCTTCCTCGCCGTAGGCTGCGGGTGTCAGGATCAGTGCGACCAGCAGAAAATCGAGGCGATGCGGCATGTGGACGAAAGCGGGACGGCACCAGGGGCAGGCGAGGTATTGTATCGCCGACGGTTGACAAGCCATTGACAAAAAGCCGGCTGAGCGGAGCCGTTCGGGCATCCGTATCCGCCCTTCGAATCGTAACGTGTTGAAATTCAATTGG
>NZ_BAAHXD010000011.1:0-79508 GCF_054657115.1 Methyloparacoccus murrellii
TCTATTCACACGCTCCTGAAATCAGCGCATCATGCGCATCCCGATCGCCCACTCAATAATTACTACAAGCGGTCGGAGGAAATGTGCTGCGGAGAATCAAGCAGTGGTGAGAACCTCATCGAATCGCCATTCCAATCGAATACATCCACCCAAGTTGCAGGGTAAGAACACCAAATCTTTAACTCGGGTCCCGCTGCGGCTTACCTGAGGCAATCGATCAATGCGTCGAGATATCCCCCGCGCCCGCTGGCAAGCCTTGTCGCCAGAGGCTACCTGCCTGACCAGTCTGCAGGTCCACCAGCAACGTGCCCGCTTTGGCCGGAACGACATCATCGAGGTGGTCGCCAACCCCTGGATGGCCGTGGCTCGGGATACGCTCAAGGATCCCATGATAGGTTTCCTGGTCGTGACCGGCGCGGTCTATGGGCTGCTGGGCAGCTACACCGAGTCGCTCACCCTCCTGGTGGCCATCCTGCCGCTCATCGGCATGGATGCCTTTCTGCATCGGCGAACGCAGGCTTCCACCGAAGGCTTGAGTCGGCAACTGGCCGACACGGCTGTGGTCATGCGCGACGGCCGGCTCTGCGCCATTCCAGCTGCCGAGCTGGTTCCGGGGGACCGGGTGCGCATCAAGGCCGGCGAGTCCTTTCCCGCCGACGGCCGCATCGTCGAGGGGCTGGATATCCAGGTCGATGAATCCTCCCTTACCGGTGAGTCTCTGCCGGTCGCCAAGCGTCATGACGCGATGCCCCTCGTCAGTTCCGATGATCGAGCCGACTCCATCTGGCTTGAGGGCGACCAATGGGGATTCGCCGGAACCCGCCTGCTGACCGGCACGGCCGACATGCAGGTGATTTTCACGGGCAGGGAAACCCTCTACGGCCAGATCGTGCAGGCCGCCAGCGCGCGGACGGTCGAGCAGACACCGCTGCAAGTCGCCATCGGCAGCCTGGTGAAGTTCCTGATGGTGGCCGCTGCCATTCTCTGCCTGATGCTGGCCGCGGTGAGACTCCGGCAGGGGCATGACTGGCTCGACGCGCTGGTCAGCGCAGCCACCCTGGCCGTGGCGGCGCTGCCGGAAGAGTTCCCGGTGGTCTTCTCCGTGTTTCTGGGCGTGGGCGTGTATCGGCTGGCCCGCAGCAAGGCCCTGGTGAGACGCGGCGTCTCCGTGGAAAACATAGGCCGGGTGACCTGTGTCTGCTCGGACAAGACCGGCACGATCACCGAAGGCTGCTTGCGGCTTGAACACCTGCTGCCCGCCAGTAACGTGACCGAGGAGGATCTGCTCGAATTCGCCGCACTGGCTTCGCGGGCTGAATCCGGTGATCCCGTGGATCAGGCCATCATCGAGCGCCAGGGCTCATCCCGCGAGGGTGTCGTGGCGAATTACCCCTACACTGAGGGCCGCCGGCGGGAGACGACCGTCATCAGGACCCCTGAGGGTCTGCGTGCGGTCAGCAAGGGCGCTCCGGAAGCCTTGCTGGAGATTTCCGGTCTTGATCCGACCGAGCGCGAATTCTGGCTGGAACAGGTGCGCCGGTTCGCGGCTCAAGGACACAAGGTCCTGGCTTGCGTTCACTGGCATCTCGACGCCGACTGGGTCGGCGGGGAACCCGATCGCAACGCGGTCTTCGCGGGCTTGCTGGCCTGCGAGGATCGCATTCGGCATGGCGTTCGCGAGGCCGTGCGGGAATGCCTTGACGCCGGGATTCGCGTCATCATGCTGACCGGCGACCATCCGGCCACCGCCGCCAGCGTCGCGCGGGACATCGGCCTGATCGACAGTTCGACCGATGGGGTCATTCTCGGCGAGAATCTGGAGGATGCCGGAACCCTGCGCGACCTGGCCGATATTCGCGTCGTGGCCAGGGCGCTCCCGGCCCAGAAGCTCGATCTCGTCAGGGCCTTGCGGAACGCCGGCGAGATCGTGGCCGTCACCGGGGATGGCGTCAACGATGTTCCCGCCCTGCAAGCGGCGGACATCGGCATCGCCATGGGCGAGCGAGGCACCCGCAGCGCGCGTGAAATCGCTTCGATCGTTCTGTTGAACGACAATTTCAGCACCATCGTTCGCGCCATCGCCGAGGGCAGGCAATTGTTTCTCAACCTGCAGCTCAGCTTTCTGTACATCCTGATGCTGCACATCCCGCTGGTGGTCACCGCCGCTTTCGTGCCCCTGGCCGGATACCCGATTCTTTACCTGCCGATCCATATCGTCTGGTACGAGATGATCATCCATCCCACTGCCTTGCTGGCCTTCCAGGCGCCCGCCGGTCTGGGTCCGCTTCGAGCCCTGGAAAAACGCGAGGCCGCGCGATTCTTCTCGCGCGGCGATTGGCTGCTGATCGGCGCCGTCGGCGCCTTGCTGACGCTGCTGTTGCTCTGGACCTTCGATCGCAGCCTCTACCCCGATGAAAATCTGCCCCATGCCCGGGCCATGGCGATGGTGGTCCTGACCTGTGCCAGCGCTTCAGCAACCGCCGTTCTGTCCCGCTTGCGGACGGTCGCCGCCGGTATGATCGTGCTGCTGACCTTGGCGTCCTCGCTGCTGTTGGTGCAGGTTGACCCGTTGTCCCGGGCCCTCGACATGGAACCCCTGCACTGGGACGACTGGCTGATTGCCATGGCAGGCGGCATGCTGTGCGTGTCGGTTCCCGTTGGCATCATGCAGGTCGTGGGCCGACTCAAGGATGCCGCCCGAAAACGAGGGAGGGAACTGGGTCAGGTCAATCTCGCCGCCTCCAAGGAGGTCGAAGCACCCATCATGACCCCGGCGCCCGGGCTGATGCGCTACGCGGTCTGGTCGGTGATCACGGCATTGGTCACCATTGCCTTGAAGGCTGGCGCCTACCTCATGACCGGATCGGTGGCCTTACTGTCGGATGCCGCCGAATCGCTGGTCAATCTGGTGGCGGCCTGTTTCGCTCTGTTCACCCTCAAGGTGGCCTCACAGCCGGCGGATCGCAAGCATCCCTTCGGTCACGGCACGGCCGAATATTTTTCCAGCGGCTTCGAGGGCGCGATGATCCTGCTGGCGGCCGCCGGCATCATCTATTCCGCGGTCGAGCGACTCTTTGATCCCCATCCGCTCACCTCGCTGGATTGGGGCATGGGCGTGGCGATCGTGGCATCCGCGCTCAATCTGCTGATGGCCCGAGCCCTGCTGAGGGCCGGTCGGCAACACCGTTCCATCATTCTGGAAGCGGATGGCCATCACTTGATGACCGATGTCTGGACGACCGTCGCGATCCTGCTGGGGCTTGGCGGTGTCGCCCTGACCGACTGGCTGTGGCTCGATTCGGCCATTGCCATCCTGGCCGCGCTCAATATTGTCTTCGCGGGGATCCGGCTGATCTCGCGGTCGCTCTCCGGCCTGATGGGCAGCGCCCTGCCGGAGGAGGATCGGCAAATCATCGAGGACATTCTCAAGCCCTATCGACAGCGCGGCTATGATTTCCATGATCTTCGCGCTCGAATCGCCGGCAGCCATCGCTTTGTCACGTTCCACGTTCTGGTGCCCGGCGACATGACCATCCAGGATGCCCATCAACTGCTGGACGAGATCGAGGCGGCCATTGCCCGGAAGTTGCCCAATCTCCTGATCGTTACCCATGTAGAGCCACTCGATGACCCGGCATCCTTCCGGCATGAAATGATCGACTGAGCTTCGTCGCGACAATCACCGTTGTCCATAATGTTGGCTTAATCTTCACCGTTCATGCTTGCTCTCACCATTCCCACGGAGGAGCATGATGATCAAGCAATCCCTGCCAGTTCTCTGCGTTCTGGCGATATCCCTGCCGTCCCTGGCGGAAGAGCCCCGGGATTTTCTCGACCGCTACCGTCTTGAAGCCCGCCAGGCTGATCCCGCCTTCACCGGATTCGATGGCCAGTGGGGACACCAATTTTTTGTGACGCCGTACGGCCAGGATTGGAGTTGCTCCAGTTGTCATACCGACAATCCGGCGGCCACCGGGACCCATGCGGTCACGCGGAAAAGCATTCAGCCCCTGGCGCCGGCGGCCAATCCCGGGCGTTTTCGCAATGTGGCCAAGGTCGAGAAATGGTTCAAGCGCAATTGCCTGGATGTACTCAAGCGGGCATGCACCCCCGAGGAAAAGGGCGATGTGCTGACCTATTTGCTGAGCGTTGGCAAGTGAGCGGGAGACACCGCATGAAACGGAAAACCAACTATCCGATGCTCGGCCTGATGGGATTGATGATCGGAGCGAGCGCAAGCTGTGTTCAGGCCAGCGGTGGCGGTGAATCGAAAAGGAGTCCGCCCGATCCGGTGTATCTGCAGGAGTGCGGGAGTTGTCACGCGCCGTATCCGGCCCGTCTGTTGTCGGAGGACTCCTGGAAAGCCCTCATGCGGGGGCTCGACCAGCACTTCGGCACGGATGTCAGCCTGGATCAGCCGGCGACGGCGAAAGCCATCGAGGATTATCTGGTTGGCCATGCCCGTCACAAACCGACGCGGGACGACGGCGGAAGACCGCTGTTGCGGGTGACGGAGACACCCTGGTTTCGTCACGAGCACGATGAGGTGCCGGATGCCATCTGGAAATCGAAGTCGGTCGGAACCCCCGGCAACTGCGGCGCTTGCCATGATGGCGCCGAGCAGGGGAAATTTTCCGAACACAAGGTGCGCATGCCGCGGTGAGGTCAACCCGATGAAAAAGATATCCATTCTGGTCTGGGATTTGCTTACCCGAATCTTCCACTGGACGCTGGCCGGGAGTTTTCTGCTGGCCTATCTGAGCGGGGGGAGCGAGTGATGGGCCAAGGTCCACGTCGTGGCGGGTTACACCCTGGTGGGGCTGATCCTGTTTCGCCTGGTCTGGGAATCGTCACCGGTATCAGCGGTTGGCTGACCTTCGAGTACATGGGCGGCGACTGGCTGGAGGAAATTCATGAAGCTGCCGCCTCGCTCATGTTGGCCATCGTGGCCTTGCACATAGTCGGGGTGATCGTGACCAGCCGGTTGAGCGGGCAGAAGCTGATCCGGGCCATGGTGAGCGGCAGGATCATGGGCGCGGTGATCTCGGTGATCGGCTTGCCGCCGATGTATGGCATGACGTGATTGTCCAGCCGCTCTTTCACTCGTTTGGCATGGGCTGGTGCCCAGGTCGGAGCATGGCGGCTGTGCCATTCGTCAGCGATGGCCCGGAAGGAATTTTCACGCGCCTCCCTGGTCGCCTTGCGCTGGTCGCTGGGGTCTATGCCTTGCGCAAGCATGGCACGATACTGATCGCGCGTCACCCGCGCCTGACTGAGGGCCACTTCCGGGTAGGTGCCGAGACTTAACAGTTTTTCCTTGCCATTGATGCGATACCGGAAGCGCTACCACTTCGCGCCAGTTGGCTGGATCAGGATGAACAAGCCTTTGCCGTCAGCCTTCTTGATTGGCTTGGGTCCGGGCTTGGCAAGCCGGACGGCGGTGTCTGTCAAGGCCATATGCGGGTAACTCTATAGTGGGTAGGTGAGTTACCCGCGATGTTACCCGCATCAGGGCGTGGCTGCCCGCGAATGTCAGCGGAAGCGAATGGAGGCAAAAGGCAATAAAAAACCGGCAGTTAGCCGGTTTTCTGTGCGTTTACGGAAGCTCGTAAACCATAAGGTGGTAGCGGGGGCAGGATTTGAACCTACGACCTTCGGGTTATGAGCCCGACGAGCTACCAGACTGCTCCACCCCGCGAAAGAAACGCAATTATAGCCGAACCTTTCCCGCGTTCGCAAGCGCGGATTTCTTCACGGTCCCGACATCAGGATGGCGGGATGCCCCACTTATCAGGCCAGGTAGGGCCGGACAGTCCACAGGCTGACGGCGGCGAGGATGCCGGCCAGGACATCGTCGAGCATGATACCCAGGCCGCCATGCAGCGAGCGGTCCAGTTTGCGGATGGGCCAGGGTTTCAGGATGTCGAACAGGCGGAAAAGCAGGAAGCCTGCCGCCAGGGTTCGCCAGTCCAAGGGAGTACCGGTCATGGTGATGAGATAACCGACGATCTCATCCCAGACAATGCCGGAATGGTCGCTGACGCCCAGGCGATCTTCGGTGTGCTGGCAGATCCGGATGCCAGCGATGAACAGCAGACCGGCGATGGCGAGGTAGGCGGGCCAATCCAGCGGGGACAGCAGGGCATAGAGCGGCAGGGCGGCCAGCGTGCCCAGGGTGCCGGGCGCCTTGGGCGAAAGCCCCGTGCCGAAGCCGAGGCCGAGCAGGCAGAGGGGATCGGTCAGGAGATGCCGGGCGGGAAAAGGGATCGCTCCCCGCTTGGCCGGTCTGTCAGGGGGAGAGGAAGTGGTCATAACCCTTCTTCTGCAAGGTGAGGGGCGCTCCATGCCTGAATATCCTCAGTCCGGGCTGCTCCTCGACCTCGCCGATGCAGCCGCCGGCCAGCTCGAGCCGTCGCAGCAGTTCGTCAGCCTCGCGGCGGCGTGCCCTGGGGATCGTGAAGCAGAGTTCGTAGTCGTCCCCGGCCATCAGGGGAAGTGCCGCGTCCCCGCCGGACGCGATATGCCGCCTGACCCTGTCGCTCAGGGGGACCTGCTCATAAAGCAGACGGGCTCCGACCCGGCTGGCGGTCAGCAGGTGTCCCAGATCGGCGGCGAGACCATCGGAAACATCGATGCAGGCGCTGGCCAGTCCGCGCAGCGCCCTGCCCAGGGCACAGCGGGGTTGCGGCGTTTCCAGCGCGGCGACGGTGGGCGGGTCCAGCGGCAGCACCGTACCCTGCTGCATCGCAAGCCCCAGCCCGGCACTGCCCAGCGGACCGCTGACATAGATCAGGTCGCCGGGGCGGGCTCCCGAGCGTCCGAGCGCCTGCCCCGGCGGCACCAGGCCGATGGCCTGGACGGTGATGGACAGGGGACCGCGCGTCGTGTCGCCGCCCACCAGGTCGACGCCGTGTGCCCGGGCCAGGTCGCGGAAACCGCCGGAGAAGCGCCGCAGCCAGTCCTCGTCGGCGGCCGGCAGGGTCAGGGCCAGCAGGCACCAGGCGGGCTCCGCGCCCATGGCCGCCAGATCGCTGAGATTCACGGCCAGGACCTTGTGGCCGAGCGTGGCCGGATCGACGCCGGGCAGGAAATGCACGCCCGCCAGCAGGGTATCGGTGGTGACCGCCAGTTCCAGGCCTGCGGGCGGGCGCAGCAGTGCGGCGTCGTCGCCGATGCCCAGCGCGGTATCGCCCCGGCCGGGACGGGTATCGGCGAAATAGCGGCGGATCAGCTCGAACTCGCCCAGGGCCATGCCGCTGTCAGCGTGTCTTGCGGGCGGCCGTCTCCACGGCGCGCAGCTTGTGGGCGAGCCGGTCGAGCAGGCCATTGACGAACCTGTGGCTCTGGCTGGCGCCGAATTCCTTGGCCAGGTTGATGCCTTCGTTGACGACGACGCGGTAGGGAATTTCCGGGTGTCTCAACAGCTCGTAGGTGCTGATGCGCAGCACCGCGCGCTCTACCGGGTCGATCTGCTCGATCGGCCGGCTGGTGAATTCGGCCAGGGCGGCATCGATTTCGTCCAGCGACCTGGGCACGTTGTGCAGCAGATCCTGGAAGTAGGGCCGTTCCGCCGTCGTCAGGCCATGCTCCTCGACGAACTGCCGTTCGATCTCCGACAGGTTGTCGCCGGTCAGCTGCCATTGGTAGAGGGCCTGGACGGCACTGCGGCGGGCGAGACTTTTCGGGCTGCTGCTCATCCGGCGTCGATTTCCCGCAGCAGGTTGACCATCTCGATGGCGGACAGCGCGGCTTCCGCCCCTTTGTTGCCGGCCTTGGTGCCGGCGCGCTCGATGGCCTGCTCGATGGTGTCCACGGTCAGCACCCCGAAGGCAACGGGGATCTCGTGCTTGAGGGAGATGCTGCTGATACCCTTCACGCATTCGCCGGCCACGTAGTCGAAATGCGGGGTCGCGCCGCGGATGACGGCGCCCAGCGCGATGATGGCGTCGTAACGGCCGGTCGCGGCGGCCTTCTGCACGGCCAGCGGCAGCTCATAGGCGCCCGGAACCCGGATCAGGTGAATGTCGTCGCGCTGGGCGCCGTGCCGGACCAGCGCATCGGTGGCGCCAGCCGTCAGCGCATCGACGATGAAGCTGTTGAAGCGGGCGGCGACCAGGCAGAAATGGGCCCCTTGCACCAGCATCTGGCCCTCGTAGGTCTTGAGTATGCTTGTCATGTTGCTTGTCTCTCTGAAGTGGGTGGGATGGCGGTTCCCGCGGCCAGGTCGGACAGCCCCGCCGCAAGGCGGCCGAGGTGGGGGACGACCCAGGGATTCTGGTCGACCCAGGTGGCGCCCAGATAGTCGCCGAGGCTCCGCCATCCGCTCGGCCAGGCGGCGCGGCCGGCCCGTAGCCCGGCCAGCAGGCGCCGGGTTTGCTGCAGCGCCTGTTCCGTGAGCAGAACGGCTGGATGGCCCAGCTCTTCCTGCCGCTGTCGCTCCAGTGCGGCGATCAGTTTGCTCAGCTGCCGGGACAGGCCGGCGATGTCGTCCGTGGTGTGGTTGATCATGGCGTCGGCCCCGGGCGGCTCAGGGGCTGACCAGCTCGACGACCTCCAGCCCGTATCCCGACAGCCCCAGGTACTTCTTCGGCGAACTGCCGAGCACGCGCAGCTTGCGGATGCCGAGATCGGCCAGGATCTGCGCGCCGGTGCCGGTGGTTCGCCAGTCTTCCTGCGAGATCGCCGGGGTGGCCAATTCTACCCCGTGGTCCTCCATCTGGTACTGGTGGATGCGTTCCACCAGGGATTTGTCGTCCTCTTCCCGGCGGATCACCACCAGCGCGCCGCGGCCCTCGTCGGCAATGCGCTGCATGGCCGTGCGCAGGGGCAGCGAGGTGCCCTCGCGCTTGCCGCTGAGTAGATCGCTGAGCAGGTTGCGTCCGTGCACACGCACCAGCACCGGCTCGTCGCCGGCGATCCGGCCCATGGTCAGCGCCAGATGCAGCCGTCGGTCGACCTGATCCTGGTAGGCGATCATGCGGAACTGGCCGTAGTCGGTCGGGAAATCGCATTCACAGATGCGCTCGACGGTCTTTTCGTTCTGGATACGGTACTGGATCAGGTCGGTGATGGTGCCGATCCTGAGGCCGTGCTCGGTGGCAAATGCCTCCAGATCGGCGCGGCGTGCCATGGAGCCGTCTTCGTTGAGTATCTCGACGATCACCGCCGCCGGTTCCAGTCCGGCAAGCCGGGCCAGATCGCAGCCGGCCTCGGTGTGGCCGGCGCGGTTGAGCACGCCGCCGGGCTGGGCCATCAGCGGAAACACATGGCCGGGCTGGACCAGGTCGTCGGGCTTGGCGGACGGCGCCACGGCGCATTGGATGGTACGCGCCCGGTCGGCCGCCGAGATGCCGGTGGTGACGCCGGTCGCGGCTTCGATGGATACGGTGAAATTGGTGGAGTGGGGGGTCCGGTTCTCGTTCACCATCAGGGGCAGCCGCAGCTGCTGGCAACGCTCCCGGGTCAGGGTCAGGCAGATGAGCCCGCGGCCATAGCGGGCCATGAAGTTGATGTCCTCGGGCCGGGTATGCATGGCCGCCAGCACCAGATCCCCCTCGTTCTCGCGATCCTCGTCGTCCAGCAGGACGACCATCTTGCCGAGCCGGATGTCCTCGATCAGTTCCGCGGTGCTGTTCATGACAGGAAGCCTGTGTGCTTGAGGAGTTCCAGGGATACGCCGCCAGCCGGTTCCGCCGCTGCGTCGCCCTGCAGCAGGCGTTCCAGGTAGCGGGCCAGGAGATCGACCTCCAGGTTGACCGCGTCGCCGGGTTGCAGCTTGCCGAAGGTGGTTTCGGCCAGCGTGTGCGGCACGATGTTGACGCCAAAGCGCGCACCCTGCACGGCATTGACGGTCAGGCTGACGCCATCGATGCAGATGGAGCCCTTTTCGGCGATGTAGCGGGCCAGCGCCGCCGGGGCCTCGAGTTCGAAACGCCAGGAGCGGCCGTCGTCGCGCCTGTTCAGCACCCGGCCGATGCCGTCGACATGGCCGCTGACCAGATGGCCGCCGAGGCGCATGGTTGGCAGCAGGGCCAGTTCGAGGTTGACCGGCGAGCCGGCGCGGGCCTGGCCGAGCGTGGTGCGCGACAGCGTCTCGCGCGAGACATCGGCGCAGAAAGCCTGCGGGCCGAGGCCGACGGCCGTCAGGCAGACGCCATTCACGGCGATGCTGTCGCCGAGCCGGACCTCGTCCATCGGCAGCTTGCCGGTGGCGATGCATAGGCGGCAATCGCCGCCACGAGAGTCGATCTGGGTCAGGGTCCCGATGGCCTGGATGATGCCGGTGAACATGGCGCGTTGCCTATGGATGGATCGGTGATGGGGGGCCCTGCCGGGACGGGGCGCGGAGGGTCAGCCGCAGGTCCTGCCCCAGCTGGTGTGTCGCGTGCAGTTCCAGCGCCGGCCGGTCCGCCATCCGGCTCAGCCCCGGCAGGTGGAACAGGCCGCGCGCTGCGTCGCCCAGCACCACCGGCGCCAGGTACACGATCCATTCGTCGACCCAGCCTGCCTGCAGCAGCGCGCCGTTGAGCGTGGGACCGGCCTCGAACAGGACCTCGTTGAACTCCTGTTCCGCGAGCCAGGCGAGCACTGCCTCCAGCACCAGCCGGCCGTGGGCGTCGCCGGGTAGGGTGACGATCTCGCAGCCCGGCCAGTTCTCGCGTTGCAGCCTGGTCTGCACGGTGAGGATGACCGTCCGGCCCGGCGCGTCGATCAGGCGTGCGCCCGGCGGTATCCTGAGGCGCGAATCGAGGATGACGCGCACGGGCTGGTGAACGGCGGTGCCGCTGGTTTCCAGCCGGGCGGTCAGCTGCGGATCGTCGGCCAGGACCGTGCCTGTGCCGGTCACGATCGCCGAGCTGCGCGCTCGCAGGCGGTGGACATCGCGGCGGGCTTGCGCGCCGGTGATCCAGCGGCTTTCGCCGGAGGCCATGGCGGTGCGGCCATCCAGGCTCATGGCCAGCTTGCTGCGGACCAGGGGCTTGCCCCGTCGCATGCGCTGGCAGAAGCCCGGGTTGAGCGCCTCCGCCTCCGGACGCAGCAGGTCGCAGGCGGTCTGGATGCCGGCTTCGCGCAATTGCCGCAGGCCCGAGCCGGCCACCTTCGGATTCGGGTCTTCCATCGCCGCAACCACCCGGCGGACGTTGGCCTGGATCAGCGCCTGACTGCAGGGCGGCGTCTTGCCATGATGGCTGCAGGGCTCGAGACTCACGTAGACATCGGCGCCGGCAGCCGCGCTGCCGGCGGCGCGCAGGGCGATGACCTCGGCATGCGGTTCGCCGGCGCGCTGGTGCCAGCCCTCGCCGACGATGCGGCCCTCCCTGACGATGACGCAGCCCACCCGCGGGTTGGGGTCGGTAGTGTACAGGCCGCGGCGCGCCAGCTCGATGGCGCGCGCCATGTAGGCGGCATCCTCGCGGGTCGGGGGCGGGCCAGCCATCAGGGGCAGTCGCGTGTTGGTGCCGGCGGTTGGCTCGCCGCCGCCTTACGGCGGGAGCTGGGGCCCGTTCCCGGTTCAGGCGCGGGTGCCGCCACGGAAAACGTCGGCCTGCCCGCTATCATCAGGCTTGGGTTCGTGTTCGAGGTGGTCAATGACTTCGCGGAATTCGTTGATGCCTTCAAAGCTGCGATAGACCGAGGCGAACCGGACATAGGCAACATGATCGAGCCGGGCCAGTTCCGCCATGACGTTTTCCCCGATCAGGCGGGAAGGGATTTCGCGCTCGCCGCAGGCCAGCAGTTTCTTCTTGATGCGCGTGATGGCCGCCTCGATCTGGTCGCTGCCCACCGGGCGTTTCTCCAGGGCGCGCAGCATGCCTGCCCGCAGCTTGTCCTCCCGGAAGGGCTCGCGACTACCATTGGTCTTGATCACGCGGGGCAGGCTCAGCTCCGCGGATTCGAAGGTGGTGAAGCGCTCGCGGCATTCCGTGCACTCGCGCCGCCGGCGCACCTGATCGCCTTCCTGGGACAGCCGGGAGTCGATGACGCGGGTGTCCTGGGCGCCGCAGAAAGGGCATCTCATGGTCGGGCCCTGGCCCCTTGGTCCGACTTGCGCCTCAGTCGGCGTACACCGGGTAGCGGCGGCACAGCTGGCTGACCTGGTCGCGAACCCGGTCGATCACGGCGTCGTTGTCGAGATCGTCGAGGATGTCGCAGATCCAGTCGGCCAGGGTGATGCACTCGCTTTCGGTGAAGCCGCGCGTGGTGACCGCCGGCGTGCCGATGCGGATGCCGCTGGTGACGAACGGCGATTGCGGATCATTGGGCACGGCGTTCTTGTTGACGGTGATGTGGGCCCGGCCAAGCGCCGCGTCGGCGGCCTTGCCGGTAATGCCGCGGGCGATCAGATCCACCAACATCAGATGATTGTCGGTTCCGCCGGAGACGATGCTGAGGCCGCGCTCGAGGAACCTGTGCGCCATGGCGCGGGCATTGGCGAGCACCTGCTGCTGGTAGGTGTGGAATTCCGGCTGCATGGCTTCCTTCAGGGCCACGGCCTTGGCGGCGATGACATGCATCAGGGGGCCGCCCTGGATGCCCGGGAAGACCAGCGAATTCAGCTTCCGCTCGATTTCCTCGTTGGCCCTGGCGAGGATCAGTCCGCCGCGCGGGCCGCGCAGGGTCTTGTGGGTGGTGGTCGTGGTCACGTCGGCGATGCCGACCGGGCTCGGGTAGACGCCCGCCGCCACCAGGCCGGCGACATGCGCCATGTCGACCAGCAGGTAGGCGCCGGCCTCGTCGGCGATGTCGCGGAAGCGTTGCCAGTCGACCACCCGGCTGTAGGCCGAGAAACCGGCTACGATCATGCGCGGACGATGCTCGCGGGCCAGCGCCTCGACCTGGTCATAGTCGATCAGGCCGGTTTCGGTATCGAGTCCATACTGTATGGCGTGGTAGATCTTGCCGGAGAAATTGACCTTGGCGCCGTGGGTCAGGTGGCCGCCGTGGGCGAGGCTCATGCCGAGGATGGTGTCGCCGGGATTCAGCAGCGCCATGTAGGCGGCGGCATTGGCCTGCGAGCCGGAGTGCGGCTGCACATTGGCATAGTCCGCGCCGAACAGCCGGCGGGCGCGTTCGATGGCCAGCGACTCGACGATGTCGACGAATTCGCAGCCGCCGTAATAGCGCTTGCCGGGATAGCCCTCGGCATACTTGTTGGTCAGCGCGCTGCCCTGGGCTTGCAGCACGCGCGGGCTGGCGTAATTTTCCGAGGCGATCAGCTCGATGTGATCTTCCTGGCGCCGTTCCTCGTCGCGGATGGCAGACCAGAGCTCATCGTCGAAACCAGCGATTTCCATGCCTTTGCTGAACATGAAGGGAACCCTTGTGTGGCAGAAGTGAGGCCGGCCGGTCGGCGGGGCCCGGGCGCGGTCGATCGCGCTTTATAGCAGAATCATGCCGTATTGACACGAAATGCACCGTTTGCCGGCACGGTCAGGAGGCGCCGACCAGGCCGATGATGGTGTCCTTGAGCGCCTGCCGGTGGGCCGGGTCGCTGATCGGCAGGTTGTCCTGGCCGGTCAGGTAGAAAATGTCCTCGGCCCGGCTGCCGATGGTGGAAATCCGCGCGTTGAAAAGCCGCAGTCCACAGAGCGAGAAGGCCCGGCCGACCTTGGACAGGAGACCCGGCCGGTCGGTGGCGATCAACTCCAGGATGGTATGGCGCTGCTGCGGGTCCTCGTGGAAGTAGACCTGGGTCGGCACGTTGAAATGGCGGATCTGGCGCGATTCGCGTCGCTGGACCTTGAACGGGGCCTGCACGGCACCGCACAGGCACTCCTTCAGCCTGACGCAGATCTGGACCTGGCGCATGGGATCGCGAATCGGCTCGCCGGTTTGCTCCAGCACGTGGTAGCTGTGCAGCACATGGCCGTCCTGTCCGGTGATGATGCGGGCATCGAAGACCGTCAGGTTGAGCTGGTCGAGCACGGCCGTGGTGTGGGCGAACAGGAAGTCCTGCCGCTGTGCGCGGATGAAGATCTCGGCGCTGCCGCGCTGGCTGACCGGTCGCAGCAGGATCAGTGGCAGTTCGTCGGGGCGGGCGGCGCTGAGGGCGATGGTGTGCCAGGCTGCTTCCTCGGCGTGGTAGCGCAGGAAATATTCGTCGGTCAGCTGCGCCGCCCAGACCCGGTCGATGGCGTCGTCGTCCAGGCCCAGCCGGGTCAGCAGGGCGTGGCTTTCGGCCTTGACGTCGGCGATCTTCTCCGCCTGCTGCCAGGGCTTGGCGAGCCCGCGCCGGAACAGCCAGCGGGTCTGCAGGTAGAGTTCCCGCAGCAGCGCGTCCTTCCAGGAATTCCAGAGGTTGGGATTGGTGGCGCGGATGTCGGCGCAGGTGAGGAGATAGAGGTGATCCAGCGCGCTCTGGTCGCCGACGGCGGTGGCGAAGGACTGGATGACTTCCGGATCGTTGATGTCCTTGCGCTGGGCGGTCAGCGACATCAGCAGATGGTTCTGCACCAGCCAGCAGACCAGCCCGGTTTCGCGCTGGCTCAGGCTGTGTCGCTGGCAGAAATCGCGGGCGATGGTTGCGCCCACGGTGGAGTGATCGCCGCCGCTGCCCTTGGCGATGTCGTGCATCAGGGCGGCGACATAGAGCAGTTCCGGCCGGTCGATCAGCTCGAAGACCTCGTTGCACAGCGGGTGGTCGGGGCGGTGTTCCTCCAGCGCGAAGCGCCGCAGGTTGCGGACCACGAACAGGGTGTGCTCGTCGACCGTGTAGACATGGAAGAGGTCGTACTGCATGCGCCCGACGACCCGGGCGAAGGCCGGCAGATAGGCCGCCAGCACGCCATAGCGGTTCATGCGCCGCAGCTGGTGGGTGACGCCGATCGGCTGGCGCAGGATGGTCATGAACAGCCGGCAGGCTTCCGTCTCGCTGCGGAACCGGTCGTCGATCAGGTACAGGTGCTGCCGGATCAGGCGGATGGTGGAGGCGCGGATGCCCTTGAGTTCGGGGCGGGTCTGGAGCAGCAGGAAGATCTGGAACAGCGCCAGCGGCTGCTCGCGGAACACGTCCGGGTGGCGGACCTCGACGTAGCGATTGACTGCCTGGAACTGCTCGTCGATGGGCTCGATCCGCAGGTCCCGGCCCTGGCCCAGGGCAACCTCCTGGAACAGCTGCATCAGCAGCTCGTTCAGGCGTTCCAGCCCCATCACCGTGCGGTAGTAGAGCTGCATGAACTGCTCGACCGCCTGGTTGATGTTCTGGTCCTGGACCCCGAACTGGCGGGCGAGATCCTTCTGGTATTCGAACAGCAGCCGGTCCTCGCAGCGGTCGGTCATCGCATGCAGCGCGAACCGGATTTCCCAGAGGAAGTCCCGCGCCCGCAGCAGCTCTGCCTGTTCCGCCTCGGTCAGCCAGCCTTCCTGCACCAGGTTGAGCGAGCGGGTGTTGTAGTGACGCTTGATGATCCAGTGGATGTTCTGGATGTCGCGCAGGCCGCCGGGGCCTTCCTTGATGTTGGGTTCGAGGTTGTAGGCGGTATCGTGGTACTTGGCGTAGCGGGCCGCCTGTTCCGCCTGCTTGGCCTCGAAGAATGCCGGCGAGGGCCACAGCTGGTTCGGGGCCAGGCGTTCCCACAGCCGGTCGAACAGGGACGCCGAGCCGAGGATCAGCCGGCATTCGAGCAGATTGGTCATCACCGTCTGGTCGGCCCGCGCCTGCTCGATGCAGTCCTCCAGTGTGCGCACGCTCTGCGCCAGCTTGAGGCCGATGTCCCAGAGAAAGCTCAGGAAGCCGGAGACGCGGGCATTCAGTTCGGGGTGGGCGGCGTCGGTGTCGTCGAGCAGCACCAGGATGTCGATGTCCGAGTGCGGGTGCAGTTCCTGCCGGCCGTAGCCGCCGACCGCGATCAGGGCCAGCCGCTCGCTGTGCTCGGCGAGGAACTGCCGCCAGGCGAGGGCGAGGATTTCGTCGATGAAGTCCGAACGCTGGCGGATGAGCAGGGCGGCAGCGGTGCCGGCGCGAAAGCTCTCGGTCAGCTGGGTCCGGTTGGCCCTGAGACAGTCGCTGAAAACCTGGTGCAGGTCGGAGGGGTGGTGGCCGCCCTGCTCAAGCCAGTTCCTTAAGATGTCCGTTTTCAAGGGCGTGTGCTTCCTCTTGGCGCAGGGTCAGGATTTCGTGGCCGGTTTCCGTGACCAGGATCGTGTGTTCCCACTGGGCCGACAGGCTGTGATCCTTGGTGACCGCGGTCCAGCCATCGGGCAGGATTTTGACGTGGCGCTTGCCGAGATTGATCATCGGTTCGATCGTGAAGATCATCCCGGCCTGCAGGATCGGACCATCATCCGGCCGGCCATAGTGCAGGACCTGCGGGTCCTCGTGGAATTCCCGGCCGATGCCGTGTCCGCAGAACTCCTGTACCACCGAGTAGCCGTGCGACTCGGCATGGCGCTGGATGGCGTGGCCGATGCTGCCGAGCCGCACGCCCGGCCTGACCTCGTGTATGCCGAGATAGAGGCACTCCTGGCAGACCCGCGCCAGCCGGCTGGCGCGGATCGGTACCTCGCCGACCAGGAACATCTGGCTGGTGTCGCCGTGGTAGCCGTCCTTGATGACGGTGATGTCGACATTGATGATGTCGCCGCTTTTCAGCTTCTTCGGGCCCGGGATGCCATGGCACACCGTATGGTTGACGGAGGTGCAGATGGACTTGGGGAAGCCCTTGTAGTTGAGGGGCGCCGGGATGGCCTGCTGGACGTCGACGATGTGGTCGTGGCAGATGCGGTCCAGTTCGTCGGTGGTGACGCCCGGGATGACGTAGGGGGCGATCATGTCCAGGACCTCCGCGGCGAGACGCCCGGCGACGCGCATTTTCTCGATTTCGTCCGGCGTCTTGATGCTGATGCTCATGGCGGGATAGGGTGGCGCTGGCGGGCCCGGCGGCGGTCCGCGGATTGTTGAGGCAAGCGGTTCATGGTATAAAGGCCTGCTTTTTTTGGCAACCACACACACATATCGTCACGTCCGGCAGGGTGCCGCCCCGTCCGCGCGGGCTGGTCGCCGGTCGGGATATGTGGAGGCTCAACCCTGAACGTTCCTTAGGAGATTATCGATGTCGAACGTCACGATGCGTCAGATGCTCGAGGCCGGTGTCCATTTCGGCCACCAGACGCGTTACTGGAATCCCAAGATGGCCCCGTTCATCTTCGGTGCCCGCAGCAATATCCACATCATCAACCTTGAGAAGACCCTGCCGCTGTTCAAGCAGGCCATGGCGTACCTGGAGCAGGTTTCCGCCAAGCGCGGCAAGATCCTCTTCGTTGGCACCAAGCGCACCACCCGCACCGTGGTGCAGGAAGAGGCGCTGCGCTGCGGCATGCCCTACGTCAACCATCGCTGGCTGGGCGGCATGCTGACCAACTTCAAGACCATCAAGCAGTCGGTGGCGCGCATGAAGGAGCTCGAGGCCATGCGCGACGATGGCCGCCTGCAGCGGTTCAGCAAGAAGGAAGCGCTGGGGATGATGCGCGAGCTCGACAAGCTGGTGAACAGCATGGGCGGTATCCGTGACATGGATCGGCTGCCCGACGTGCTGTTCGTGCTGGATGTCGGCTACGAGCACAACGCCATCAGCGAGGCGCACAAGCTGGGCATTCCGGTGGTCGGCGTGGTCGACACCAACAACAACCCGACCGGCATCGACTACATCATCCCCGGTAATGATGACTCCATCCGCGCCGTGCAGCTGTATGTGCAGGGCGCTGCGACCGCCATCCTGCAGGGCAGGGCCAACAGCCTGACCGCCAGCGTCGCCGAAGGCGAGGATGAGTTCGTCGAGATGGATGCCGTTCCCGCTGCCGCCGGCGCGGACGCCTGATCACGGGGCCCCGCCGGACTGGCCCTCGCCGGGCGGTCCGGGCCCGGGTGCTCAAGGATAACGCCCCCGAGTCCGGGGGCGTTTTGTTAGGCAGGGAAGCCCCGACTGGATTACCCACGTTAGCTTTAGAAGATAGAGGATTGGTCAATGTCGAATATTACGGCTGGTATGGTGAAGGAACTGCGCGAACGCACCGGTTCCGGCATGATGGAGTGCAAGAAGGCCCTGACGGAAACCAATGGCGATCTGGAAGCGGCAGTCGAACTGATGCGCAAGGCCGGTCTCGCCAAGGCCGACAAGAAGTCCGGGCGCACCGCCGCCGAGGGTTGCATCTGCTGCAAGGCCAGCGCCGACGGCAAGCGCGCCGCGATCGTCGAGATCAACAGCGAAACCGACTTCGTGGCCAAGGGCGATGATTTCGTCGAATTCGCCAACCTGGTGGCGCAGACCGCGCTGGACTCCGGCGCCGATACGGTCGAGGCACTGCTGGAGGCCCGCATTCCGGGCAACGGCGCCACCGTCGAGGAAACCCGCCGGGCCATGGTGGCCAAGATCGGCGAGAACATCGCCGTGCGCCGTTTCGAGCGTCTGGAAGCCCCGGCCGGCCTGGTGGCCAGCTATCTGCACGGCAGCCGCATCGGTGTCCTGGTCGCCCTGGACGGCGGCGACGCCGAGCTCGGCAAGGACATTGCGATGCACGTGGCCGCCAGCAAGCCGGCCTGCGTCGATGAAAGCGGCGTCGACCCCGATGTCGTCGAGAAGGAAAGGGTCATCTTCAGCGCCCAGGCCGAGGCCAGCGGCAAGCCGGCCAATGTCATCGAGAAAATGATCGAGGGCCGCATCAAGAAATTCCTGGGCGAGATCACGCTGGTCGGCCAGCCCTTCGTCAAGGATCCGGACCAGACTGTCGGCAAGCTGCTGGCGGACAAGGGTGCCAAGGTCGCGCACTTCGTCCGTCTGGAAGTCGGCGAGGGCATCGAGAAGGTCGAGAGCAATTTCGCCGAAGAGGTCATGGCGCAGGTCCGGGCGTCCTGATCTCCCAGTGCCGTCCGGGTGCCGGCAAGGGTGCCCGGACGGGTGGTTTCATCCCCCATCGCAGCGGCTTACCGATGAGTACACCCCGATATACGCGCATCCTGCTGAAACTCAGTGGCGAAGCCCTGATGGGCGAGCAAGCCGGCGGCATCGACCCCGGTGTCATTCGCCGTCTGGCGCAGGAAGTGGCCGATCTCTGCGATGCCGGCGTCCAGGTCGGCCTGGTCATCGGCGGCGGCAACTTCATTCGTGGCGCCCAGACCGCGGGTGAGGGGCTGGAGCGGACCACCGGCGATTACATGGGCATGCTGGCCACGGTCCTCAATGCGCTGGCCATGCAGGACGCCCTCGAGCACCGTGGCCGTCCCGTGCGGGTGATGTCGGCGCTCAAGATCAACCAGGTGTGCGAGGACTACATTCGCCGCCGTGCCGTGCGGCACCTAGAAAAGGGCCGCGTGGTGATCTTCGCGGCCGGGACGGGCAATCCCTTCTTCACCACCGATACCGCTGCCAGCCTGCGGGCCATCGAAATCAACGCCGAGCTGCTGATCAAGGCCACCAAGGTCGATGGCGTCTACAGCGCAGACCCGATGAAGGACCCGGGCGCCACGCTCTACAAGCGGCTCACCTACGACGAGGCGCTCGACCAGCGCCTGAACGTGATGGATGCCTCCGCACTGGTGCTCTGCCGCGACCACGACATGCCCCTCAGGGTCATGAATGTATTCGAATCCGGAGCCGTCATGCGCCTGGTGCAGGGCGAGGACGTCGGCTCCCTGATAGTAACGGGTAAACCAGCATGATTGACGATCTCCACAAACGTACCGCCGAGCGCATGGGCAAGAGCATCGACTCGCTCAGGCACGAACTAGCCAAGATTCGCACCGGCCGCGCCCATCCCAGCCTGCTCGATCACGTCACCGTGTCCTATTACGGCAACGAGGTGCCTCTCAGCCAGACGGCCAACATCACGGTCGAGGATGCCCGTACCCTGGCGGTGGCGCCCTGGGAACGCAACATGGTGCAGGCGATCGAGAAGGCCATCATGACCTCCGACCTGGGGCTCAACCCGTCCACCGCCGGCACCGTGATCCGGGTGCCGATGCCGCCGCTGACCGAGGAGCGTCGCCGCGACCTCATCAAGGTCGTGCGGCATGAGGCCGAGAACGCCCGCGTCGCCATCCGCAATATCCGCCGCGATGCCAACAACGATCTCAAGAATGCGCTCAAGGACAAGCTGATCTCCGAGGACGAGGAGCGGCGCAGCCAGGAGCAGGTCCAGAAACTGACCGACCAATACGTGAAGGAGGTCGATGTCGTGCTGGCGGAGAAGGAAAAGGACCTGATGGCGATCTGAGGCCTTCCGAGGGCTGTTTCCCCCGTCTTTCCACGGCGCCGGCCAGGCGGCCCGACCCGGTGGTTGGGCCCGGATGGCTGGCCGACCCACCCGGTAGTGTCCATGTCCGTTCCCCCGGTCTCGCCCGATTCCCGCCTGCCCCGGCATGTCGCCATCATCATGGATGGGAATGGGCGCTGGGCCAAGCAGCGTTATCTGCCGCGGCCCGCCGGCCATCGCGCCGGGGTGACCTCCGTGCGCCGGACCGTCGAGCAGTGCATCGCCAAGGGGATCGAGGTGCTGACCCTGTTTGCTTTCAGCAGCGAGAACTGGCGGCGTCCGCCGCAGGAGGTCTCGCTGCTGATGGAGCTTTTCATCGCCAGCCTGGAGCGGGAAACCCGCAAGCTGCACGAGAATGGCGTGCGCCTGCGCGTCATCGGCGAGCGCACCGCCTTCGCGCCCAGGCTCCAGGACAAGATTGCCGAGGCCGAGGCCATGACCGCCGCCAATCGCGGCCTGCATCTGGTCATTGCCGCCAACTATGGCGGCCGCTGGGACATCGCGCAGGCCAGCCGGCAGCTGGCCATCGAGGTGGCCGAGGGTCGCCTGCGGCCCGACGAGATCACTTCGGAGCGGCTGGCGTCACGCCTGGTGCTGGCCGACCTGCCGGAGCCGGACCTGTTCATCCGTACCGGCGGCGAGCAGCGCATCAGCAATTTCCTGCTCTGGCAGCTGGCCTATACCGAGCTGTATTTCACCCCGCGCCTCTGGCCCGACTTCGACGAGACGGCCTTCGGCGAGGCGCTGGCGAGTTTTGCCAGCCGCCAGCGGCGCTTCGGTTACACCGGCGACCAGATCGAGCAGATCACCCAGCGCCAAGTCCCGCCCGATCCGACCCAAACCTGAACGTTTCCCGGAAGAACCTCATGCTCAAGAACCGCGTACTTACCGCTTCGCTATTGGCGCCGTTCATCATCGCGGCGATCCTGTTCCTGCCGCCGGACGGTTTCGCCGGACTGTGGGGTGCCATCATCCTGCTGGGTGCCTGGGAGTGGGGCGGGCTGTCCGGCCTGCCGCAGGACGGGCGCATCGGTTTCACTCTCGGTATCCTGCTGGTGCTGCTGGTGGCCCGCTTCTTCGCCATCTACTGGGCGCCGGGCGAGTTGCCGATCTGGTTCTATGCGCCGGTGCTCGTCTGGTGGCTCGGCTGGGGCATTGCCTTCCGGAAGATGCCGGAGAAGCTGGTCAAGCTGCGCTATCCGGTGCCGGCGCGGCTGGCCGGCGGCGCGCTGGTGCTGATTTCCGGCTGGGTACTGATGGTGTGGCTGCGGCTGAATTTTTCCGAATACCAGGTGCTCTACCTGGTGCTGCTGATCTGGCTGGCCGACATCGCCGCCTATTTCGTCGGCAAGCGCTGGGGCTTCGCGAAACTGGTGCAGGCGGTCAGCCCCGGTAAGACCATCGAGGGCGTGTATGGCGCGCTGTTCGCCGCCGTGGTGCTGGCGGTTCCGGTGGGCCTGCTGGTCGGGCTTGAAACCATGACGCTGGTGGATTTCGTCTTCCTGTCGCTGCTGACGGTGGCCTTCTCGGTCTGCGGCGATCTGTTCGAGAGCCTGGCCAAACGCGTCCGCGGGGTCAAGGACAGCAGCGGCATCCTGCCGGGGCATGGCGGCGTCCTGGACCGCATCGACAGCCTGCTGTCGGCCGCAGCTATCTTCTATGCCGGCTCCCTGCTGATTCCCGTGTTCCTGCTGCCGGGACCGATGCTGGAGCCGGAGATCATCATGCAGATGGACGAGGCGCCGGCACTGGAGGCGCCGCCGGCCGACCATCACTACGATGGTCCGATGGAAGTGCCGCCGGAACTGGAACCCGACGCCCGGCACGACGATGCGGAGACCCGGCTATGAAGGGGATCTGCGTACTGGGTTCGACCGGATCGATTGGTGTCAGCACGCTGGATGTGGCCGGCCGGCATCCCGACCGCTATCGCGTGGTCGCGCTGACCGCCAACCACAACATCGACCGGCTGTTCGAGCAGTGCCAGCGTTTCCGCCCCCCCTATGCCGTCATGATCGACGAGCCGCCGGCGGCCGAGCTGCGCCGGCGGCTCCGGGACGCCGGTATCGAGACCGAGGTTCTGAGCGGCGTGCGCGCGCTGGAGGCGGTCTGCGTGCTGCCCGAGGTGGACTCGGTGATGGCCGCCATCGTCGGCGCGGCCGGCCTGCTGCCCACGCTGGCCGCGGCCAGGGCCGGCAAGACCGTGCTGCTGGCCAACAAGGAAGCGCTGGTGATGTCCGGTCCGCTGTTCATGTCCGCCGTGCGCGAATCCGGGGCGGACCTCCTGCCGATCGACAGCGAGCACAATGCCATCTTCCAGTGCATGCCGGCCAACTATCATGCCGGCCGGACCGCCCCCGAGGTGCGTCGTATCCTGCTCACTGCGTCGGGTGGCCCGTTCCTGCGCAAGGGCCTGGGCGAACTGCACGATGTCACGCCGGCCGAGGCCGTGGCCCATCCGAACTGGGTGATGGGGCGCAAGATATCGGTGGACTCGGCCACCATGATGAACAAGGGGCTGGAACTCATCGAGGCCTGTCTGCTGTTCAATGCGCCGCCGGAGCTGGTGCAGGTGGTGATCCACCCGCAGAGCGTGATCCACTCCATGGTCGACTATGTCGACGGTACCGTGCTGGCGCAGATGGGCAATCCCGACATGCGGATTCCGATCGCCCATGCCATGGCTTGGCCCGAGCGGTTCGATTCCGGCGCCGAACCGCTGGACCTGTTCGCGGTCAAACGGCTTGATTTCGAGGCGCCCGACTTCCAGCGCTTCCCCTGTCTGCAGCGGGCCTATGACGCCGTACGGGCAGGTGGCACCATGCCGGCGATACTCAACGCGGCCAACGAGCTGGCAGTGGCATCGTTTCTCGATGGCGGCATCCGCTTCACCGATATCCCCGATGTGATCAGTCACTGCATGATGTCGGTGCCGGTCGGGCGGGCGGACAGTATCGAAACGGTGCTGGAGGCCGACCGTTCGGCGCGCGAGACGGCCGGGGCGTATATTCGGAAGCTCTGACGCCACCCACAGGCCAATGTCATGTCATCGCTACCCCACACGCTGTTCTTCTTCGTCGTCGCGCTGGTCATCCTGATTGCCGTGCACGAGTTTGGCCATTACTGGATGGCCAGAAAGCTCGGCGTCAAGGTTCTGCGCTTCTCGCTGGGCTTCGGCCGCATCATCTGGCGCTGGCAGAAGACGCCGCAGGACACCGAGTTCACCCTCTCGGCGCTGCCCCTGGGCGGCTATGTGAAGATGGTTGATGAGCGGGAGGGCGAGGTGGCGAGCGCCGACCTGCCGTACGCCTTCAACCGGCAGCCGGTCGCGCGCCGTGCCGCTATCGTGCTGGCGGGGCCCGTGTTCAATTTCCTGCTGGCGATCCTGGTCTACTGGCTGGCCTTCCTGTGGGGTGAGACCGGAACGCGGCCGGTGGTCGGCGAACTCAAGTCCGGCACCCTGGCCGAGCGTGCCGGCTTCCGTGAAGGCGACGAAATCGTCGTCATCGGCGATGAGGGCACGCCGACCTGGAGCCTCGCCATCAGCCGGATTCTGGAACTGGCGCTGGACGAGGAGCCGATTCCCGTCACCGTGACCGAGGCCGACGGCTCCACCCGCCATCTGACGCTGGTGATTCCCCATGAGGATGTGCAGAAGCCGGAGGTGCTCTATCGCCGGCTCGGCCTGCGGCCCTGGGAACCGGTGCTGGAGCCCGTGGTCGAGCGTGTCGAGCCCGGCGGCGCCGCGGAACGGGCCGGTCTCATGGCGGCCGATCGCATCGTCAGCGCCGACGGCCTGGCCATCAGGAACTGGAAGCAGTGGGTCGACTTCGTGCGCGACCGACCCGATCAGGCCATCCAGACCGTGATCGAGCGCGACGGGGCGCGCCTTGGCCTCGTCATCACGCCGGCCATCGCCGAGGCGGACGGACAGCGGATCGGCCGCATTGGCGCCGCCGTGCAGGTGCCGCCGAAGCTGATCGAGGCGATGACGGTCGAGTATCGTCTCGGCGTCTGGCCGGCCTTGGTCGCGGCCACCCGCAAGACCGCCGATATTTCCCTGGCCACCCTCAGGATGGCTGGTCGCATGCTGGTCGGCAAGGCCGCCGTGGAGAACCTCAGCGGCCCCATCAGCATCGCCCAGTATGCCGGCCAGTCCGCCAGCCTCGGCTTCGGCCAGTTCATGAAGTTTCTCGCCCTGGTCAGCATCAGCCTGGGTGTCCTGAACCTGCTGCCGATTCCTGTGCTGGACGGTGGGCATCTGTTCTTCTATCTGGTCGAGGCGATCAAGGGCAGTCCCCTGTCGGATCAGGCCCAGATGGCGTTCCAGCAGGTCGGCATGTTTATCCTTCTGTGCCTGATGGCGCTGGGGTTCTACCTCGACATCGGGCGCGTTTTCGCCTCCTAATCCCCATTGAGGTTACTCATGAAGAAGATGACTCTGGCTGCCATTGCTGGTCTGGCCCTGTTCGGCACCCAGGCCGAGGCCGATACCAAGACGGTTGAAGCGGCGCTCAAGCAGGCCCTGCCGACCATCAAGCCGGATGCGATCAGCGAGTCGCCCCTGAAGGGGCTGTACGAGGTTGTCGTCGGTGCCCGGCTGTTTTACGTGTCGGAGGATGGCCGCTACCTGATGCAGGGGTCGATGATCGACCTCAAGAGTCGGGAGGATCTGACCGAGAAGAAGCTTGCCGATGCCCGTCTCGGGGCACTCAAGAAGCTGGGTACGGACAAGATGATCGTCTTCAAGCCCAAGATTCTCCGCCATGTCGCCTATGTGTTCACCGATATCGACTGCGGTTACTGCCGGAAACTCCATTCGGAAATGGATCAGTACCTGAAGGAAGGCATCGAGATCCGCTACCTGTTCTTCCCCCGTGCCGGCAAGGATTCCGACTCCTACTACAAGGCGGTAACCGTCTGGTGCGCCAAGGATCGCAACGAGGCCCTGACCCGGGCCAAGAACGGCGAGAACCTGGCTCGCAAGACCTGTGACAATCCGGTGGACGAGCACATGGAACTGGCCTCGGCCATGGGGGCCAACGGGACGCCGATGATCGTGACCGAGAAGGGCGCGATTCTGCCGGGTTACGTTCCCGCGCCGCAGCTGACCAAGATGATGGAGGAAAAACCGGTGGCGCTCCCAGAGGCCGCGCAGGATACCGTCGAGGAAGCCAAAAAGCCTTGAGGCGCCGCCACTTGGTCTGCAACAGGGCCGGGATGGACGGAAGGGACAGAAAAAAGGCCGGCAATGCCGGCCTTTTTCATGGCTGAAGGTTAACCCTCAGTGGCTGACCTCGACCTTCTTGCCCTTGGCCTGACCGATGGCCTTGAGCATCTCGCCGAACCAGGGCGCATCGATGTCGAACGGCTTGCCGCCCTTGATTCGCGGGAACTCGATGGCGCGCAGGACATTGTTGTTGTCCTCGTCGTGGCCGATGACGCCAGACTCGCGCTTGAACGCGCACTCGACGGCCAAATCGGTGCAGGACTTGATCAGACGCAGGTCGTCGGCGTTGGCAGCGGCGGCGCGGGCAAAGTAACCGGACTTCTGCACCAACACCTTTTCGGCGCCCAGCATCTTGGCGAACTGTTCGCCAAACCACTTGCCCGGGTTGATGGTATCCAGCTTGATGTGACCGAAGGCATCGCGTTCCACTTCCTGACCCTTGGCCTGCATTTCCGCGACGATGGCATCGACGCCGGCGCCTTCGGAAATGAACAGATTGACGCAGTCATGCTTATCCATGACACCGCGCAGACGCTCGGCTTCGGCGGCCAGATCGATGTCCATCTCCGGCACAAAGACGGCGTGGACGTCATAGCAATCACGACCCAGACCGATGCCAGGAACCCACTCTTCGCGATCCAGCAGTTTGCGGTATTCCAGCGCGGTGGCGGCGGTCAGCCAGCCGCAGTTGCGGCCCATGACTTCGTGCACGATCAGCATGCGCGGGTTGGCGCCGGTTTCGGCGACGACATTGCGGTAATAACGCGCGCCCTGCTCGGCGGCGGTCCAGGCGCCCAGTGACTGCCTGATGGGGAAGACGTCGTTGTCGACGGTCTTGGGCAGGCCGATCACGGTCAGGCCATAATTATTCTTGGCCAAGAAGGCCGCCAGATCCGCCGCGGCGGTATTGGTGTCGTCGCCGCCGATGGTGTGCAGGATGTCGACGCCGTCCTTGACCAGCTGGTCGGCCGCGACCTTCTGCGGGTCCTCGCCCTCCTTCACCAGGCCCCGCTTGACGCAGTCCTTGACGTTGGTCAGCTTGACGCGGCTGTTGCCGATCGGCGAACCGCCGAACTTGTGCAGCAGGTGCGCCTTTTCGCGGATTTCCGGCGTGATCTTGTAGGAGTCGCCCAGCAGCAGTCCCTTGTAGCCGCCATGGTAGGCGATGATTTCGATGCTGGGATCGATCTCGGTGTAACGCTCGATCAGGCCGCCGACGGCGGAGCTGAGGCAGGGGGCAAGGCCACCTGCGGTCAGGAGTGCGACTTTCTTGGGTTTGCTCATGGATCTCTGTAAGAGTTGTGGGTGGAAAAACCGGAAAGAATAGCGGAAGCCGGCTCGGCGGATAAGGTCGGCGGGTCTTGTGCGGCGCTAGCTCCCGGCCGGCAGCTGGGCCGCCGCCTCGCGATCCGTCAACCAGAGCGATCCGCCCTCTGCCGCCCGGATGCGGGCGGCGGGCAAGGCGGCGGGCGCGCCGGGCGGGGTTTCGAAAACGGTTCTCAGTGTGGCGGCCTTGTCGGTGCCGGTGACCAGAAACCAGACCGCCCGGGATCGGTTGAGCGTTGCCGCCGTCAGGGTCAGCCGCGTCGGCGGCGGTTTCGGCGAGTCGCGGACGACGGACACCGCACCCGCCGGCTCGGGCCGGCCGGGAAACAGGGATGCGGTATGGCCATCGGGGCCCATGCCGAGCAGCGCCAGGTCCAGCACGATGGGGTCCGGCCGGAAGAAGCGGGCCAATTCCTCCGCATAGGCCGTGGCACAGGTCTCCGGGGATTCGCCCTCGGTCGGCATGGCGTGGAACTGTTCGGCGGCGATGGGCAGGCCCGCCAGCAGGGTTTCCCGCACCAGGCGGGCGGTGCTCTCGGCATCCGCTGGCGGCACGAAGCGCTCGTCGGCCAGGAACAGATGCACCCGGCTCCAGTCGAGCGCCTGGCGGTAGGGGGGCTGGGTCAGCAGCTGGTAGAGCCGCCGGGGTGTCGAACCGCCCGAGAGGGCGACGGTGAAGCGCGCGCGTTCCCGCAGCGCCTGGGTGGCCAGTTCGACCAGCCGGCTGGCTGCCTCGCGGGCCAGATCGTCGGCGCTGCCGGCGACGAAGAGTTCGCGCCCGTGGCTCATCGCAGGGACTTGTAGCGGTTGATCAGCCCGTTGGTCGAGCTGTCGTGGGCGTGCGAGGGCTCCGGTCCCTTGAGGTCGGCGAGGATCTTGCGCGCCAGCTGCTTGCCCAGCTCCACTCCCATCTGGTCGAAGGAGTTGATGTTCCAGATGGCGCCCTGCACGAATATCTTGTGTTCGTAGAGCGCGATCAGGCTGCCCAGTGTCTCCGGCGTCAGCTTGCGGTAGAGGATGGAGTTGGACGGCCGGTTGCCGCGGAAGGTCTTGGCCGCGGCAAGCTCCTGCAAGCGTTCTCCCTTGATGCCTTCGGCCTTCAGTTCGGCCTTGGCCTCCTCGAAGGTCTTGCCCAGCATCAGCGCCTCGGTCTGGGCGATGAAATTGGAAATCAGCAGTTCGTGGTGCTCGCCGAGGTTGTGATGGCTCTGGGCGGCGGCAATGAAATCGCAGGGAATCAGCGCGCTGCCCTGGTGCATCAGCTGGTAGAAGGCATGCTGGCCGTTGGTGCCGGGCTGGCCGAAGATGATCGGCCCGGTACTGTAGTTGACCGGATGTCCCTCGAGATCGACGGTCTTGCCGTTGCTCTCCATGTCGCCCTGCTGGAGATAGGCGGGCAGGTATTCCAGATGCTGGTCGTAGGGCAGGATGGCGTAGGCGTCGGCGGCGAAGAAATTATCGTACCAGATGCCGAGCAGCGCCATGATCACCGGGATGTTGCGGTGGAAGGGCGCGGTACGGAAATGCTCGTCGATGCGGTGAGCGCCTTCCAGCATGGCCTCGAAACGGTCCATGCCGACCGCCAGCGCGATGGGCAGGCCGATGGCCGCCCAGATCGAATAGCGCCCGCCGACCCAGTCCCAGAATTCGAACATGTTGGCGGTGTCGATGCCGAACTCGGCGACCTTTTCCGAGTTCGTCGAGATGGCCACGAAATGCTTGGCGACGGCGCTGGAATCCTGCACCCGCGCCAGCAGCCATTCCCGGGCCGACTTGGCGTTGGCCATGGTCTCGAGGGTGGTGAAGGTCTTCGAGGCGACGCAGAACAGCGTGGTCTCGGGATCCAGCCCGAACAGGGTCTTCACCAGGTCGGCATCGTCGACATTGGAAATGAAATGCACCCGCAGACCGGGATCGACATAGGGCCAGAGCGCCCGCACCACCATGCGCGAGCCGAGATCCGAACCACCGATGCCGATGTTGACGACATCCGTGATCGACTTGCCGGTGCAGCCCTTCCAGCGACCGGAGCGCACCGCCTCGGTGAAGCGGCGCATCATGCCCAGCACGCGGTTGACGTCCGGCATCACGTCGTCGCCGTCGAGCAGGATCGGCCGGTTGGACCGGTTGCGGAGCGCGATGTGCAGCACCGCGCGGTTTTCCGTGACGTTGATGCGGGCGCCGCGGAACATGGCCTCGATCTTGGCCGAAAGCTTGGACTCCTCGGCCAGCTGTTCCAGCAGGCTCATCGTCTTCTCGGTGATCCGGTTCTTCGAGAAGTCGAACAGGATGTCGTTGAAGGTCAGGGAGAAGCGCTCGAAACGCTGTGGATCAGCCGCGAAAAGGTCGCGCATATCCACGCCCGCCATCTCTTGCCGGTGTTTATCGAGTGCCCGCCAGGCCGGTAATTGGGTAGGTTGAGTCATTCAGTGATCACCGACAAATGATGAGCGCGATGCTATCAAACCGCGCTGGCCAGAGGAACATTTAGTTCTAGCGGCACGCGGCGCAGTTACCGGGGAAGATCGTGCTGGCGACAAAGGGGATTTATCATGGGAAATTATCGCGAATCAGGGAGCCAAGCATGCGTGCCGAATTCTGGTTGAAGAAGTGGGAAGACGCCGAAACCGGATTTCACCAGGACCAGGTCCATCCGTTGCTGGTCCGGCATTGGCCGGCGCTGGAGCGGGGGCCCGGTTGTCGGGTTCTAGTGCCCCTGTGCGGCAAGTCGGTGGACATGGTCTATCTTGCGGGCCTGGATCATGCCGTCACCGGCATCGAGTTGAGCGCCCTGGCCATCCGCCAGTTCTTCGCCGAGCAGGGCCTTGAGCCCGAGACCTCGGCGCGGGCCGGGTTCCGGGTGCATGCCGCCGGGGCGCTGAGGCTGATCGAGGGCGATTTCTTCGCCCTGGAGACCGGCCTCGTGGGGCCGGTCGACGCGGTCTACGACCGGGCTGCCCTGATCGCCATGCCGCCCGAGCGGCAGACGGACTATGTCCGGCAACTCGAGCCCCTGGCGGCGACGGCGCCGATTCTCCTGGTCACGCTCGATTACGATCCGGCGGAGATGCAGGGGCCTCCCTTCGCAACGCCGCCGGCGCAGGTCGAGCGGCTGTTCGACGAGCGTTACCGGATACATTGCCTGGCGCGGCAGGACGCCCTGGCCGACAACCCCGGCCTCGCGCGGCGGGGCCTGACAGGCCTGAGCGAAACCGTCTGGCACCTTCGGCCCCGTTGAGGAAGGCGCGTCCCGCGGGCGCTGCGCTATCTGGTAAACTCGCGCCATTTTTCGCTGGACCGGAACCGCCCGACGTGCTGAAAATCCTACGGATCGCCACCCGCAAGAGTCCGCTGGCACTGTGGCAGGCCGAACATGTCGCCGAACGCCTTCGGTGTGCGCATCCCGGCCTGGAGGTGCGCCTCGTCACGATGGTGACGCGCGGCGACAAGATACTGGACGCACCGCTGGCCAAGGTGGGCGGCAAGGGGCTGTTCGTCAAGGAACTCGAGCAGGGACTGCAGGACGGCGAGGCCGACATTGCCGTGCATTCGATGAAGGATGTTCCGGCCGAACTGCCCGAAGGCCTGCAGCTCAGCGCCATCCTCACGCGCGAGGATCCGCGCGATGCCCTGGTCTCGCACCGCCATGCCGGGTTGCATGAGCTTCCCGCCGACGCGCGTATCGGTACCTCCAGCCTGCGTCGCCAGTGCCAGCTGCGCCAGCACCGCCCCGATTGCCGCATCAGCAGCCTGCGCGGCAATGTCGGTACGCGGCTGGAAAAGCTCGCAAGCGAGAACCTGGACGCGATCGTGCTGGCGGCGGCCGGCCTGATCCGCCTCGGCCTGGCCGAGCGCATCACCCAGGTGCTGGCGCCCGAGGACAGTCTGCCGGCTGTCGGCCAGGGCGCGATCGGTATCGAGAGCCGCCGGGACGATGCCGCCGTCAACGATCTGCTGGCCCCGCTGCACGATAGCGACACCGCCACCTGCGTCGGTGCCGAGCGGGCCTTCAACCAGCGCCTCAACGGCGGCTGCCAGGTGCCGATCGCCGGCTACGCCGAACTCGCCGACCAGCGGCTGTGGCTGCGGGGCCTGGTGGCCGACCCCGTGACCGGCCATGTTGTCCGTGGCGAGATACGGGGACCCCGGGACCAGGCCGAAGCCTTGGGGGTGGCGCTGGCGGACCGCCTGCTTGCCGAGGGGGCCGAGCGGATTCTCCGGGAACTGTACGCCGCCTCATGACATGAAGACGCATGCCCTGCAGCCGCTGGCGGATATGACCATCCTCGTGACCCGGCCCGAGGGCCAGGGCGAGGGGCTGGCCCGGCTGATTGCCGAGGCTGGCGGCCGGCCACTGCTAGCGCCACTGCTGGCGATCGCGCCGGTTGAGTCCCCGGCCGAGGCGCAGCAGCGGCTGGCGGCGTTGTCCTCCTGGGACTGGCTGGTCTTCGTCAGCGCCAATGCGGTCCGGCAATCGCTGCGGCTGGTTCCGTGGGCCGGCCAGCGTCCGCCCGGCACCCGCCTCGCCGCCGTGGGCGAGGCGACGGCGGCGGCGCTGGAGCAGGCGGGACTGGCGGTCGACCTGATTCCCTACCCGGATTTCAACAGCGAGACCCTGCTCGCCGATCCGCGACTGGCCGAGGTCTCAGGCCAGCGGATACTCATCGTGCGCGGCCGGGGCGGCCGCGAGCATATGGCCGACGTACTCCGCCAGCGCGGGGCGGAGGTCGACTATGCCGAGGTCTACCGCCGGGTGCCGGTCGCGGCGGAGATTTTCGCGCCGGCGCTCGCCGCCTGGCAGGAGGGTAATCTAGCCGCCGTGGTGGTCACCAGTGGCGAGGCGCTGTCGCATCTCGCCGAGCTCCTGCGCGGAGCCGCCCTGGCCGATCGCGAGCGACCGACACTGATCGTGCCGGGGGCCCGCATCGCCGGGCTGGCCCGCACCTTGGGCTGGTCACAGGTGATGATTGCCGAGCAGGCCAGCGACGAGGCCATTGTCCAGTCGCTGAAGCAGCTCGCCCATGCCCGCAAGACCGGTCAGGGGCCCGCCGCCCTGCTGGCCGTGCCGCCATCCGTGTCCCCGGCCGAAGTGATCCCGCCCGAACCCGAATCCACACCGACGGTCGCGCCGGGTTTGCCGCCGTCATCCCCAGAACCCGCGCTGCGGGGGGAGCATCCCTTGACCGAGTCTGAAACCATTTCCGCGCCGGCTGGCCCGGCTCCCGAGCCCTCCCTCGCGGAGACCACGCCGCCCAGCGCCGAGGAAAAGGCACCCGAACAGCCGCAGACGAAGGCCAGGGGCAAAGGCCGGCCGGCGGCGGGCGAGACCGGCTCCACCGGGCCGAAGAAGTCCCGCAGCCTGGCCTGGGTCGGGTATCTGATCCTGCTGGGGGTCGTCGGCCTGGCCGTCGGCGGCTGGTTCCTGCTGCAGGAGCTGCGCTCGCGCCAGGAGGGGCTGGGCGGCCAGATTTCCGACAAGTCGCAGCAGGTTCAGGAGGTGAGCCATCAGATGAGCGCCGTGCAGTCGGAACTGGCTGCGCTGCACTCGCAGCTGGCGACGCTGCAGAACCAGTTCTCCGGCAGCGACGCCAAGCTGGAGCGCCGGCTGGGCGAGCAGGGCGAGCAGCTCGACCTGAAGCTGGACGCCGCCCGCAGCGAACTGGCGGACGCGATCCAGCAGATCCAGCGCCAGCTCGACAAGACGCGGGGCGATGTCCTGATTACCGACGCCGAATACCTGCTCAATGTCGCCAACCAGAAGCTCAGCCTGGTCGGCGATGTGAAATCGGTCCTCGCAGCCATGGAAGCCGCCGATCAGCGGCTGCACGAAAGCGGCGATCCGGCCGTCTACAAGGTGCGCGAGGTGCTCGCCGGCGAGATCGCCGCGCTGCGGAAAATCCAGGCCCCGGACGTGGTCGGCGTTTCCGCCCGGTTGCTGGCCCTAGAGAAGAAGGTGCCCGGCCTGCCGCTGATCCTGCCTCATGCCGGCACGGTCAAGCAGCATGAGAAGGCCAGGGACGAGGCGCCTGTCCAGCAGCCGGATGAGGCGGCGCAGGGCGATGCGCTGGACAGTGCCCTCAAGGGTTTCAAGGAACTGGTCACCGTGCGCCGGACCGATCAGCCGGTCGAGGCGTTGCTGACCCCGGAGCAGGTCGAAGTCCTGCGGCAGCTGCTGTTGCTCAAGCTGGAAGCCACCCGGGCGGCACTGCTCAGGAATGACGACCAGTTGTACCGCGACAGCCTGTCCGCGGCGATCGACTGGCTCGAACGGCATTTCGACGGCAAGGCGCCGGAAACACGGGCCATGCGCGAGGAGCTGGAGGCGCTGGCGGATCGCTCCCTCAAGGTCGCCTATCCCGACATCAGCCAGTCGATGCTCATGTTGCAGAACATCGAGAAGCTGCGGCTCGAGGCGGAGGATGCCGTGCTGCGTGGCAAATCCTCCTCGCCGGCACCGGTTGCCGCGCCGGTGGCGCCCTCTGTCCTCTCGCCGGCCGCGAGCGAGTCGTCCGCAGCGCAGCCAAAAGAGGAAACGCCGGTTCCCGCCGGCCAACCGGCAGCGCCGGCCGAAGGCTCGCCGCCCACCGAGGCCAGCCCCGCCCAGGATGCGGGAGAGCGTCTGTGAGACGCCGCATCGTCTTTTCCCTGGCGGCCTTCCTGCTGGCGTTCGCGCTGGTCGCGCTGGGCTACCGTCATCTCTCGTCCGCCGGCAACGCCGGCTATGTCATCGTCGGCCTTGGTGACTGGGTGCTGGAGACGTCGCTCTACTTCGTGATCGTGGTGCTGGTGCTGCTGTTTCTGGCCCTGTATCTGGGTATCCGCTTCCTGACCGGCGCAGCCAGGCTGCCCGACTCGATCAAGAAGCGCAACACCGAGCAGCGCGTCCGGAAATCGGTGGAAGCCTTGCTCAGCGGCCTGATCGACACGGTCGAGGGCAAGTGGGAAAAGGCCGAGCGCAACCTTATCCGGCATGCTGCCGACAGCAGCCTGCCACTGCTCAATTACCTGACCGCGGCGCGTGCCGCCCATGCCCGCGGTGCGCCGGAGCAGCGCGAGGACTATCTGCAGCGGGCCCGCAACAGCGCACCGCAAGCCGAACTGGCAGTCGACCTCAGTCGCGTCAAGCTGCTGATGGGCAGCCATCAGTTTGCCGAGGCACTCGAGTGCCTGAACGAGATCAACCGCAAGACGGCCAATCATCCCGTGGCCCTGCGTCTCATGTGCGAGTCCTATGTCCAGACCCGCGACTGGGATGCCCTGCATCATCTGATTCCCGTCCTGCGCGAAGGCAAGCTGTTCGGCGAGAAGGAACTGCGCGGACTGGAGATACGCGCCTACCGGTCATTGCTGGAGAAGCGCGCCCTGACCCGCGACCCGGCGCTCATCCGCGAGATCTGGCGCATGGTGCCGGACGTGGTCCGCAGCGAGGCGGACGTGGCCTTTCCCTATTGCCAGGGCATGATCGATGCCGGTGTCGGCGACGAGGTCGAAGAGGATGTCCGCCTGGCCCTGGGCCGTGACTGGCAGCCGCGCCTGTTGGCGCTCTATGCCCGGATCGCGGGCGATGCGGAGCGGCAGCTGGCCAGTGCCGAACATTGGCTGGGGCCGCACCACGAGGATCCGCAGCTGTTGCAGGTACTGGCCATCCTGGCCCGCCGGGCGGGGCAGGCCGACAAGGCCCGCGAGTATGTCCTGCGTAGCCTGGCCATCAGGCCGACGGCCGAAGCCTGCCAGCTGATGGGCGACCTGCTTTACGAAGCGCGGGATTTTGTCGCCGCGGCCGGCGTCTATCGGCAGGGGATGCGCCTGGCCAGTGGAGAGCCGATCGATGCCGATGCGCTTGAGCGTGCCGCCCGGATATTGGCGCCGCCGGCCGGCGAATCCCTGGACGCCGGCGCGACCTGAGCCCGTTTCCCGCCGGTCGGCTGGCCTGCCATCGTTCGAGGGGACGTGAACGATATCGTCATCCGCTGCGAAGGGCTGGGGAAAATCTTCCGCCGGACCACGCGGGCCTCGCTCATCCATGGCTCTGCCGACCTGTTGCGGCGGGCTCTGCGCCTGCCGCCCGTCACCCGCCTGCGCGGCGACGAGTTCTGGGCCTTGCGCGAGGTCACGTTCGCGGCGCGGCGCGGCGAGTGCCTGGGCATCATCGGCCCCAATGGCGCCGGCAAGAGCACCCTGCTCAAGCTCGTCAACGGCGATCTGAAGCCCACCGTCGGCCGCCTCGAGCGGCAGGGCGGCGTCACCTCGCTGATCCGCCTGGGCAACGGCCTGCAGCCCCTGCTGACCGGGCGCGAGAACATCTATGTGAAATGCGCCGAACGGGGTTTCAGCAAGCGCGAGACCGACGACCGGCTGGCGCAGATCGTCGCGTTTTCCGGGCTCGAAAGGTCGCTGGATCTACTGGTCAAGCGTTACTCGGACGGCATGTACGCGCGGCTGGAATTCGCCATCGCGACCAGCGAGCCGATGCCCATCCTGCTGATCGACGAGGTGCTGGCCGTCGGCGACGTCGCCTTCCAGATGCGTTGCCTACAACGTCTGGAGCAGCTCAAGCGGGCTGGCACGACCATTCTTTTCGTCTCCCACGCCGAGATGAATGTCCGCCACATTGCCGACCGCTGCCTGCTGCTGTTTGACGGCGAGGCGCTGGCCTTGGGCGAGACCGACGGTCTCTTCCGTCGCTACTATGAAGCTGCCGGATTCCTGGACCGCGCGCTGGAACCCCTGGGGTTCGCCCCGCCGGTGCCGGAGGAGTTCGACGGCGGGCTGTCCCTGACCGCGCTCTGGCGGGAGGGTAGCGAGCCGGATGCGGAGCGGATCCGTACCGGCGCGTCGCTGCGGCTGGGGTTTCGCTACCGCAATCCTTCCGCAACGACAGTGGGCGTGCATCTCCATCTACAGTTCTGGAGCGCCAGCGGACTGCTGCTGGCGGCCTGCGATGCGCATCCGCAGGCGGCCGGGACCGGCTTGTCCAGCCAGGGCGAGGGCACACTCGAACTGCCTTTCCTCGGGCTTCCGGCCGGCGTCTACCGGATTGCCGGAGGATTCCGCACGGAGGCGGGACGCTGGCTGGGCTACCGATCGGAACTGCTGCGCCTGCCCGTGCTCCAGGCCGCGTTCCCGGCCGAGGGGCTGTTTGCCCTGCCGGGCCGGCTCAGTCTGCGCTAGCGGCCGGCGGCGCGTCCCAGGCGGCCAGGGTAAGGCCGTCCGGCAACATCACGTCCAGGGCGATGGGCAGATGGTCGGAGCAGGGGAAGTGCAGTACCTGGGCGTGCTCCACCTGGAGGCTGGGGCTGACCAGGATATGGTCGATCATGCGGCTGGGCTGCCAGCTGGGCCAGGTATGCAGGTTGCCGGCAGGGTCGCCAAGCCGGGCCGTTCGGGTCAGCAGCCGGATTTCCGGGGAGTCGGGCTCGCAGTTGAAGTCACCCATCACCACCGCGTGCGGCAGTCCGCGCAATATCTCGCCGACAAACTGGAGCTGGCGCAGGCGTGCGCGCTGGCTCAGGGCCAGATGCACGACACAGACGTGCAGCGAGTCCTCCACATGGCGCCCGAAGCGCGCCACCACTGCGCCGCGGCCGGGCAGTCCCGGCAGCTTGTAGTCGGCGACCTCGTGCGGCTTGATGCGGCTGAGCAGGCCATTGCTGTGCAGCGCGATGTCGCCGATACGGCGGTTGATCTGGTTGTGCCAGTGGGGAAAGCCGCCGTGCTCGGCCAGGTACTGGGTCTGCACGATGCGGTGGCTGCGAAGCCCGCCACCGTCCACTTCCTGCAAGCCGACGATGTCGAAGGGGCGGATGACCTGGGCGATACGGTTGAGGTTCGGCAGTCGCTTGCGACTCGGCCAGACGTGACGCCAGCTGCCGGTGATCATGTCCCGGTAGGAACTGGTGCTGATACCGGTCTGGATATTGAAGCTGGCGAGGCGCAGCCGTCGTGGGTGGGCGGTTGCCGGGCGGTCGGCGATCCCCGCCAGACGGGTTTCGATGGCCAAGGTCATGGCGCGGTGTTGCGGAAGACGGCGCGCGCCGGCCTGTCAGGCGCGGCGCGCGAGGTTCGTTAGCGGGCGCCGGATTCCTGCTTGATCAGCGCGTTGGTGATCTCGAGCATGCGCGGGAAGGACTTGGCCTTGCCGGGGCTGACCAGGTACTTGCCGTTGATGACGATGGAGGGCGTCCCGGTGATGCCGTATTTCGCGCCCATGCCGCCGGCCTGGCGCATCTTGGAGTCCACCGCGAAGGATTTGTAGGCCTGGCGGAAGGCCGCCTCATCGACGCCCTGCGCCTTGAAGAATGCCGCCTGCTCATCCTCGCTCACCAGCTTTTCGTGCTTGTTCTGGATGGCGTCGTAGAGCTCCGGATGCAGTCTGTCCAGCACGCCCAGCGCCTCGGCGGTGAAGAAGGCCTTGGCATGGGCGCCCCATTGCTCGTTGAACACGGCCGGCTGGCGGATGAAAGCGACATTGGCGGGCTTGTGCTTGAGCCAGGCGTTGAGTTCCGGTTCGAAGTGATAGCAATGCGGGCAGCCATACCAGAAGAACTCCATCACCTCGATCTTGCCGGGGTCGGCGGTCGGCTGCGGCGGATTGATCAGATCGTAGTCGGTGCCGGCCTTGAACTCTTCCGCGCCAGCGGGGGCGGCGGCGAAAACGGATGCAACGAGGCTCAGGGCGGTCAGCAGGCCCAGGAAATGTTTGCGCATGGATTTCTCGGCTCGCAGGGTCGGTTTACTTGAGGGTGGAGACGTATTCGGCGACAGCGCTGATTTCGGCATCGCTCAGCTTGGCGGCGATGGTGCGCATCATGGCGTTGGCGCGCTCGCCCGCCTTGAAGTCGTGCAGGGTCTTCTCGACATAGGCCGCGTACTGGCCGTGCAGCTGCGGGAAGTTCGCCTGCGGATTGCCGGCGCCTTCCGGGCTGTGGCAGCCGGTGCAGGCCGGCACGCCGCTGGCGGGATTGCCGCTGCGGTAGAGCTTCTCGCCGAGGCGGTTGGTTTCGCCGTTTTCGGCGGTGATCGGCTGTGCCGCATAATACGCGGCGATATCGTGCATGTCCTGCTCGGACAGGGGCTCCGCCATGGCGTTCATGGTGGGTTCCACCCGCCGCTGTGTCTTGAAGTCGGACAGTTGCTTGAACAGGTAGGAGGCATGCTGGTCCGCCAGTTTGGGAAAGATCGGCGCGGCACCGTTGCCGTTCTCGCCATGGCAACCGCCGCATGCCGCCGCCTTTTCCTTGCCCTCCGCAGGGTTCCCTGCGGCCTGGACCAGCGTGGCGCAGCCCAGTAGACCGACACCGGCCAGATATGTGATGACCCTCATGCCCACTACCTCTTTACTGTAATTCTCGATGTGCTCATCCGGACGCGGTGCCTCGGTTGGCGCCGCATGACGATGGGACGGATATCCCACCTTCGCCAACCCATCATCAAATACGGGTAAACTTGAAAAGTCAACAATCAGGAATTCCAGGATGGCGCTGAATCCGCTCTATCACCAGGCCTGCTTTCTCGCCAGCGCGTCGAGGCTCGGCAATGCTCCCGCCGACCAGGGTTTCGAGGTGGCTTTCGCGGGCCGTTCGAATGCCGGCAAGTCCAGTGCCATCAACACCCTGACACAGCAGAAAACCCTGGCCCGGGTCAGCAAGACACCCGGACGGACGCAACTGCTCAATTTCTTCCGTCTGGACGACGCGCGGCGCCTGGTGGACCTGCCCGGTTATGGCTATGCCAAGGTGCCGGAAGGCATGCAGCATGCGTGGGGGCAGATGATCGAGCAGTATCTGAGCCGGCGCGAGGCGCTGAAGGGCGTTTTCCTGATCATGGATGCCCGTCATCCACTGACGCCCTTCGACGCGCGCATGATCGACTGGTGCCAGCATTTCGGACTGCCCCTGCACGTCGCCTTGACCAAATCCGACAAGCTCAGCCGCGGCGCCGCGCTCGATACTCTCCACAAGGTTGCCGCGACGCTGCGGCGAGAGTACGCCCAGCCGATCAGCGTGCAGTTGTTCTCCTCGCTCAAGCGTCAGGGTATCGAGGAGGCACATGCCGTGCTCGACGGCTGGCTGGCCATCGGCTGACGACCGGCAAAAAAAGCCCCGTCGGGGTTGCTTCCGCTTCGGGGCATCAGATGCCCGGTCGGGGGATACCGGGTAGAAACCACTCGCCATACCCGCAGTTCGTCACTGTCAAATCTGTGGAAGGCACAACAAAGACCTCCTGTTCGGACAAGAAGTTCCATAGCAACCGTCTTGCCCCCTCTGATCAGGCAGGAAGGGGCGACCGTCCATCGCCCGGCGGGAAACGCGGGAACTTAATCCTGCCCGTGGCTCACGAACGGACCCGACTGGTTCCATCAAACGCAGAGCCCGCCATGATGCTCAGGAAATTTGTCACCCTGCACTTTCACCTCGCGGTCTGGCTGTCCATCCTGGGCGGTATTGCCGCGTTCACCTATCCCGACCTGATCATCGTCGATGACGAGGGTCTGTTCGGACCGCTGCGCCACAACCTGCTGTTCGCTGTTGCCTATCTCCTGCTGGGGCAGATTGGTCTCTGGTATCTCCGTTACCTCAGGGGCGGCTATTCCGAAGCCTTGCTGATGGGCTACACGTTTCTCGCCACCGCCTTCGGTGCCCAGGTTTATGCCGAGGTCAATGGTCTGCCGGTGTCCGCCTATTTCATTGGCGCCCTGTTCTATTTTGCCGCCGCGCACGGGCTGTACTACTTTCTGGGACGTCCTCCGGCGCAAGACGCCGAATCGCCATCGACCTGAGAGGCAGGTCATCGCGCTTCCCGATCGGCGGGTTTCAGCCCTATGATGCGGCAGTTCCCGGCCGCATCATCGCCACCGGCTGCCCATCTCGCGCAGCCACGAAACCCGGATAGCCGCATGTCCCAGCCCAGCCAGTTTCCCCAACGCCTCGTCAGCGCCAGCGGACTGACCGCGACGATCAACGCCAACGGTACCCTGCGGCGCCTGGATTATGGCGATATCGTTGTCAATCTCTTTCCCGCCAACGAGCTTGAGCCGGGGCTGGTCAATCTGTATCTGCGCCGGCACGACGAATCCGTGACCTTCACGCCCCTGCTGGGGCCGGGCAGTCCTGCCACTTTCCGGATCGAGCAGGGTTGCTTCATCGCCTGCGGCGAATGGTCGGGTATCCGCTACCGGGCCTGCCTCGTGCTGGCCGAGGCGTCCCCCGCCTGGTTCTGGCGGGTGAGGCTGGAAAACACCGGCACCGAGCTTGTCCGGCTCGATCTGATCCATACGCAGGACCTGGCCCTGGCGAGCTACGGCGCGATCCGCCTGAACGAGTACTACGTCAGCCAGTATCTGGATCATGCGCCGATCCGGCACCCACGCCGGGGGCGGGTGGTCGCCACCCGCCAGAACCTGGCGGTGGGCGGGCGCCATCCCTGGTGCCTGCTGGGAGCGCTGGGCGAGGGTGCCGCCTGCGCCACCGATGCCTTGCAGGTGTTCGGCTTCGCGGGACGCACCGGCGCGCCGCCGCCCGGTCTGCTCCGGGGGCTGCCGGATGAGCGCTGGCAGCACGAGCATGCCATGGTGGCGATCCAGGATGCGCCCTTCAGCCTCGCTCCCGGCGAAACGGTCGAGCGCGGTTTCTTCGGCTGGCTGGAGGCACACCATCCGGATGCCAGCTCGGCGGCGGATCTTGCGTTCGTCGACCGGGCGCTGGCCCTGCCGGAATGCTCCGCAGCGTTGCCGGCCGGCGACGGCCCGGCGTGGCCTTCCGGCGCCGGCCTGTTCAGCCGCCAGACCGGGCTGACGGCGCAGGATCTTGACGAATCCGAGCTGGACCGCTGGTTCGGCAACCCGCGCCGCCTGGAAGAGCGGGACGACGGCCACTTGCTGTCGTTCTTCCTGGAGGGGTGCCGTCATGGCGTGCTGCGACGCAAGGAACTGGCGGTGCTGCGGCCGCATGGCCACATTCTGCGCAGCGGCGGCACGCTGCTGCCGGACGAGGCGGCCATGACCTCCACCGTCTGGATGGATGGCGTGTTCCACTCGATGGTCACGCAGGGGCACGTCAGCATCAACCGTTTCCTGTCCACCACCCACGGCTATCTGAGCCTGTTCCGCAGCCACGGTCAGCGTATCTTCATCGAGACGGCGGCAGGCTGGCGGCGGCTGGATCTGCCGTCGGCCTTCGACATGCGGCCGGACGCCTGCCGCTGGCTTTACCGGCTCCCGGAGGTGCTGATCGAGATTCGCAGCGCCGCCCTGACGACATGTCATGCGCTGACCCTGGACATCGTCGTCCATGAGGGATCGCCGATGCGCTGCCTGGTCACCCATCACGTGGCGCTGAACGGTGACGATGGCAGCGAGTCTCGGGCCGTGCTCTGGGAGAGGCATGGCGCCGGCGTGCGCGTCCGGGCGCTGCCTGACAGCGATGTCGGCCGGCGTTTCCCGGCCGGCGGTTTCCTGATCGAACCCCAGCCGGGCACGACGATCGAGGCCATCGACGACGACCGATGCCTGTTCGACGACGGCAGGCGTCGCGGGCTGCCGTTCCTCTGCCTGGTGCTGTCGCCGGCCCGCGAGCGACGGCTACGGCTTACCGCCGACCTGGTGCCGGCGCCCGCGACCGGCCTGGAGGATGCCGACGGCTACTGGCGCATGGTGACGGCCGGCCTGGCGATTTCCGCCCCGGCGCCCCTGCCAGTGCAGCGCCTGGCCGAAATCCTGCCCTGGTTCGTGCACAACGCCCTCGTCCATTTCCTCTCGCCGCGCGGGCTGGAGCAGTATTCCGGCGGTGGCTGGGGCACGCGCGACGTCACCCAGGGTCCCGTCGAGCTGATGCTGGCCATTGGTCAGTCCGCGCCCGTGCGGGAGTTGCTGCTGCGGGTCTTCCGTCAGCAGAACCCGGATGGCGACTGGCCGCAGTGGTTCATGTTCTTCGAGCGCGAGCGCCTGATCCGGCCCGGCGATTCGCATGGCGACATCGTCTTCTGGCCCTTGCTGGCCCTGGCGCAGTATCTGGTCGCAACCGGCGACACTGGCGTGCTGGAGGCACCCGTGCCATTTTTCGCCGACGATGCGGCGCAGGCCGGGCCGGTCCCCCTCTGGCAGCATGTCGAGCGGGCGCTGGCGCTGATCCAGGCGCGGGTGATTCCCGGGACGCATCTGGCCGCCTATGGCCATGGTGACTGGAACGATTCCCTGCAGCCCGCCGATCCCGCGCTGCGGGAGCGGCTCTGCAGCGCCTGGACCGTCACCCTGCATTACCAGACGCTGACGACCCTGGCCCAGGCGCTGGGCCTTATCGGCCAGGTCGCGCCGGCTGCGGCCCTGGAGTCCATGGCGGGCGAGGTGGCGGCCGATTTCCGCCGCCATTTACTGGTGGATGGCGTCATCGCCGGTTACGCGTATTTCGGGGTAGACGGCGACGTCGACTATCTGCTGCATCCGCGCGACCGCAGAACCGGCCTGACCTACAGCCTGCTGCCGATGATCCACGCCGTGATCAACGACATGCTGGCGCCCGACGAGGCCCGCCAGCATCTGGCACTGATCCGCCAGCACCTGCGAGGTCCGGACGGGGCGCATCTGTTCGACTGGCCGATGGCGTACCGTGGCGGTCCCGTGCGCATCTTCCAGCGCGCCGAGAGCAGCAGTTTCTTCGGCCGCGAGATCGGCAACATGTATACCCATGCGCACCTGCGCTATGCCGAGGCGCTGTGGCGGGTCGGCGATGCCGAGGGTTTCTGCGAGGCCCTGTCGCAGATCGTGCCCATCGACATCAAGGCCCAGGTGGCGGCCGCCGCTCCCCGCCAGGCCAATTGCTATTACTCCAGCTCGGACGCGGCATTCCGGGACCGCTATCGGGCTCATGCTGACTATCGGCGCGCCCTGACCGGCGACATCCCCCTGGAGGGCGGCTGGCGGGTCTACTCCAGCGGTGCGGGCATTGCCACCAGCCTGATACTGCGCTGCCTCCTCGGCCTTCGTCGCTCGGCCACGCATCTGGTGGTCGATCCCCTGTTGCCGGCCTGCTGCGACGGGCTGCGGGTGAGGCTCGATCTGTATGGCCACCCGTTCGATATCCACTACCAGGTCGGCCCCGTCGGCTGCGGTCCTCTCTCACTGACGCTGAACGGGGTGGATCTGCCGTTCCGGCGGCTCGACAATCCCTATCGCACAGGGGGCGTGGAGGTCCCCCGTGCACGCATCCTGGAAAGGCTTGGGGAAGCGCCGGGCTGCCTGACCGTCAGGCTGGGCTGAGTCGCACCCCGCCCGAGCGGCGCTCGGATATGCCGAGCTTGCCGAGGCTTGTCGGGGTGGTCATGGGCTGCTGGCCGAGCAAGGTCACCGGGCCGGCCAGGCCGGGGTTGCGCAAAATCGAGGATCGGCCGGCGGGGCCCAGGCAGGTACCCGCGAAACCCGGCAGCAAGCCGGGGCGCTGTGCCCGCCTGGGAGAGGGCATCCGGTTGCGGTTTGCGCAAGTATGCGACCCGTCCCCCGTCTCGGGCAGGCGATGATGGGGACGCGGGGAAGCGGCGAGTCCGGTCGGGTCAGGCAGCGGGATGCGGCAGGGGATTCCGGTATACGCCTGCCGGGCCCGCCGGCGCCACTCGCAGGCAGAAGGTGACCGGGCCATCGTTCACCAGCGATACCTGCATGTCGGCGCCGAACTGGCCGGTGGCGACGGTCGGGTGTCGTTGTCGCACCTGTTCCACCAGCGCTGCGAACAGTCGGCGGCCGGTCTCGGGCTCCGCCGCCGGGGTGAAGCTGGGGCGCATGCCTTTGCGGGTGTCGGCGGCGAGAGTGAACTGGGAGATCAGCAGCACGCCACCGCCGACCTCGCCGACATTCAGGTTCATCCTGCCGGTCGTGTCGCCGAAGACGCGATAGCCCAGCAGCCGTTCCGCCAGTCGCACGGCCTCGGCCTCGCCGTCGCCCTTCTCCACTGCGACCAGGGCGACCAGGCCGTGACCGATGCGCCCGATGCTTTCGCCGTGCACCGTCACCTCGGCGCGGGTGACGCGCTGGATGACGGCAATCATGGATCAGTAGCGTGGCATTGCCGGGTCGATCGTCTGGGCCCAGGCATCGATGCCGCCCTGCAGGTTGGTGATGCGGGTATAGCCTTGCGATTCCAGGAACTGGGCCACGGCCTGGCTGCGCATGCCGTGATGGCAGACGGTGACGATCTCGGCTGCCGCGTCGAGTTCGCTCAGCCGGGACGGTACGCTGTTCATGGGGATGTTGATGCTGCCGTCGATCCGGCAGTGGGCGAATTCGTGTGGTTCGCGCACATCCAGGAGCATCGGCGCATCATCGGCCGATTTGAGCAGGGTGTCGAGTTCGGCAGGGCTGATCTGGCGCATGGGCATTCTGTTCTGGGCTGGGGCGGAGCCGCCCGTGGTGGGTGACGGCTCCGGGCAGGCGGGCCTATCGGACGGCGATGCCGCGTTCCTGCATGGCCTGGAGCACGGTCCGGCCGATATGGGCCGGGTTGCGGGCGACATAGTGGCCCAGTTGCTCCATGGCATCCATCTTGGCCGCGGCGGTGTCCGCCTCGCTGGCGATGATGGCGCCGGCGTGGCCCATGCGGCGGCCGGGCGGCGCGGCGAGGCCGGCGACGAAGCCGATCAGCGGCTTGCTCAGGTTCTCCTTGGCCCAGCGGGCGGCGGCGACTTCCTGCGGTCCGCCGATCTCGCCGATCATCACCACGACTTCCGTTTCCGGGTCGGCCTCGAAGGCCTTGAGCACGGTGACGAAGTCGGTGCCGTTCACGGGGTCGCCGCCGATGCCGACCGAGGTGGTGATGCCCAGTCCCAGGGCGGCCATCTGCTCGGTGGCTTCATAGTTGAGCGTGCCCGAGCGCGAGACGATGCCGACATTGCCCTTGCGGTAGATGTTCGAGGGCATGATGCCGACCTTGCACTCGCCCGGGGTGATGATGCCGGGGGTGTTGGGGCCGATGATGATGGCGTCCTTGCCGACCCGGTAACGTTGCAGGCGCACCATGTCGTGGATCGGGATGCCGTCGGCGATGGTGACGGCGACCTTGATGCCGGCGTCGATGGCCTCCATCAGGGCGTCGGCGTTGAAGGGCGGGGGTACGAACACGGCCGAAACATCGGCGCCGGTGGCGGCGACGGCCTCGGCGACGGTATCGAATACCGGCAGCCCGAGGTGGGTGGTGCCGCCCTTGCCGGGCGTGACGCCGCCGACCACCCGGGTTCCCATGCTCATGGCGTCCTGCGCATGGAAGGTGGCGTGCTCGCCGGTGAAGCCCTGGAAGATGACCTTGGAGTGCTTGTTGACGAATACGCTCATGGCTGTTGTTCCTTGACGATGGCGACAGCCTTGGCGGCCGCGTTATCCAGATTTTCCGCGGTGATGAAGGACAGGCCCGATTCGGCCAGGATTTTCCGGCCCTCCTCGACGTTGGTGCCGGCCAGGCGGACGATCAGCGGAACCTGTATCTTGAGGCTGTCGCAGGCCTGGATGAGCCCCTTGGCGATCCAGTCGCAACGATTGATGCCGGCAAAGATGTTGACCAGGATGCACCTGACGTTGGGGTCTTCCAGTACGATGCGGCAGGCGTTGGTGACCTTTTCCGGCGAGGCGCCGCCGCCGACGTCCAGGAAATTCGCCGGACGTCCGCCGTGCAGGGTGATGGCGTCCAGCGAGGCCATGGCCAGGCCGGCGCCATTGACGATGCAGCCGATGTTGCCATCCAGGGCGATGTAGTTGAGGCCATGGCCGGTGGCCTCGACTTCCTTGGGGTCTTCCTCGGCCAGGTCGCGCATCTCGACGATGGTCTTCTGCCGGTAGAGGGCGTTGTCGTCGAAATTGAACTTGGCGTCCAGCACCATCAGCTTTTCGTCCTCTCCGCCGCTGCCGACCACTGCCAGCGGGTTGATTTCCGCCTGCAGGGCGTCGCGATCGCGCAGGCAGCGGTAGATGGCCTTCATCAGCTTGACCATCTGCGGCATCAGCTTGCCCTTCAGGCCGATGGCGGTGGCCACCTTGCGGCACTGGAAGTCGCGCAGGCCGATGGCGGGATCGATGACTTCCCTGATGATCTTGTCGGGCGATGTCTTGGCGACTTCCTCGATGTCCATGCCGCCCTCGCTCGAGGCGATGACGGTAATGCGCTGCGTGCCGCGGTCGATGACGAAGCCGAGGTAGAACTCCCGGCGGATCGGGCTGGCTTCCTCGATCCAGACACGCTGCACCAGCGAGCCTTCGGGCCCCGTCTGATGCGTGACCAGGCGCGTGCCGATCATGGCCTCGGCGGCCTTCTTGACCTCATCCAGGGCATCGACGACCTTGACGCCGCCCGCCTTGCCGCGGCCACCGGCGTGGATCTGCGCCTTGACGACCCAGCGGCTGCCGCCCAGCTCTTCGGCTACCTGGCGGGCCTGCGTGGGATTGAAGGCGACGCCGCCGGTGGGGACCGGAACGCCATAGGATTGCAGGAGTTCCTTGGCTTGGTACTCATGGATGTTCACGGGTGCTGTTTCCTCTGCTTCTGACAGGTGCCGGACCGTGGCGGGGACGGCGGTTGGCGTGGTATACGCGTGCTCGCGGCGGCGGGGATGGCCCGTGGTGGCCCCCCGCCCGCCGTTCAGTGCTGGCGTGCCTCGATCTGCTCGATCTGCTTGACGACGTTCTCCGCCATGCGGATGGAGGCGGCATCGATCAGGCGACCCTCCAGGGAGACGGCGCCCTTGCCCTCACGGGCGGCCTTTTCCATTTCGACCAGGATGCGGCGGGCGCGGTCGACCTCCTTGGCCGTCGGGGTGAAGACGTCGTTGGCCAGTTCCACCTGCGAGGGGTGAATGGCCCATTTGCCTTCGCAGCCCAGCGCGGCGGCGCGCCGGGCGGCGACCTTGTAGCCTTCCGGATCGTTGAAGTCGCCGAAGGGGCCGTCGATGGGGCGCAGGCCATAGGCGCGGCAGGCCGCCACCATGCGGGAAATGCCGAAGTGCCACTGGTCGCCCCAGTGATAGGCGCGGTGCCCCTGTTCGTCCGGGTCGGTGAGCATGCCGTACTCCGGATTGGCGCCGCCGATCTGGGTGGTGCGGGCGCGCACCGAGGCGGCGTAGTCGGCCACGCCGAAGACCATCGCCTCCAGGCGCTCGGGGCAGGCCCGGGCGATTTCCTCGACATTGGCCATGCCCATCGCGGTCTCGATGAGAATGTGAATATTGATCGGTTTGAGGCCCTTCGCGGCCTCGATCTGCGACAGCAATGTTGCCACGAAGTAGACGTCGGCGGCGCTACCAACCTTGGGGATGAGGATGGTGTCCAGCTTGTCGCCACAGGTCTCGACGATATCGACCAGGTCCCGGTAGGCATAGTGCGTATCCAGGCCGTTCATGCGGATGGACACGGCGCAGCGGGACCAGTCGTAGGTGTTGAGGGCCTCGATGATGTTGGTCCGGGCCTGTTCCTTGTCGTCCGGCGCAACAGCGTCCTCAAGGTCGAGGAAGACCACATCCGCGCCCGACAGGGGGGCCTTTTCCAGCATGCGCTTGTTGCTGCCGGGTACTGCCAGTTCGCTGCGGTGCAAGCGATTCTTTACCGCCATGGTGTCTTGCCTCGTGTCAATGTTGGGTGGATTCGGAGGGTGCCCGGCTACTGACCACTTGGCCAGCGTGCCCATCGCAAGGCAAGGACCGGCCGGTGAGGGGTGATGGCGTCATCACCTGCGGCTGGATATGGCCCGGGCTGGAATCAAGCCGCCAATTATAACCTGATCGGACCGGTCTTGCGTCGTGAGGTGTCATTTATGCAACAAATGCCGGCGTGCCAATGTCACTGTTGTCTGTCGGGATAACAATCCGTTTCGTGGGGATGGCTGTGGGGGGATTTGGCCGGCCCGTAACCTGATCTCAGGCGGCCTGAAAGTCCCGGCAGGACAAAAAAGTTGTAAAAATGAAGGAATTTGATACGATTAGGCACTGCAACAACAATTGTTGTAGGTTGGCAACCAATACATTCCTAACTCCAAAGTAAGGAGACCTATAATCATGAAAGCGCTCAAGAACACCCTGAGCCTGGCCGCCGCGGTCAGCACAGGCGTGGCTATGGCAGCCATGGCCCCCGAGGCACTGGCCCACAAGACCAGCACGTCCGCCAAGAAGACCACGGCCACCCATCATTCCAGCAGCTACAGCAGCACCGCCGCGACTCTGCGTGCCGACGACGCCCGCCTGCGCGCGCTGGAAGACGAGGTCAGCGTACTGCGCAACGAACTCAGCGCCACCAAGGCGGCCCACGCCGAGGTCGAGACCAAGCAGCAGCAGCTGGAAACCCAGGTTGCCGAAGAGGCTGCCAAGGAGAATGCCAAGAACAACCTGGTCTTCTTCCGTGGCGGCTTTGCGTCCCTGACCTCCAACCGCAACAACGAACTGCTCACCTCCAACGCGACCCTGTCCCAGTTTTCCGGTGTGCCCTCCAACAACGGCAATGGCAACGGCTGGTACGTCGGCGCTGGTATGGACTTCCGTGCCACGGATGACCTTTGGGGCGCCACCGACCTGATCGCCCTGGACGGCGAACTGATGTTCGAGTACCAGAACTATGGCGAGGGCTACAACGGTTACGCAACGGCCCAGATCTCCAGCTTGGTTGGCGCGCCAGTCAAGGTTCGCAACCAGGTCACCATGCTGACCATCGCGGCGTCGCCGAAGTTGAAGTTCAACCTCATGGACGGCAACTTCCGTCCGTGGATCATCCCGGCCGGTTTCGCAATCAATGTCGTCAGCCCGCCTTCCAGCGGCGTCACCGTGCTCAACCCGGGCCTGATGCTGGGCACCGGTATGGAATATCGCCTCTGGCAGGATATCTGGCTCGGTACCGACTTCCGTTACCAGTTCACCGGCGGCGATCTGAACTACAAGGTCAACTACGGCGGTACCACCTTGCTGCAGAACACCCCGACCCAGGGGCTCACCGCAGGTGGCTATATCGGTATCGGCTTCTAAGTAAAGCCGTTCCGTTTGCCGACCCAAAGGGGCCTTCGGGCCCCTTTTTTGTTTCACGATGACTCCAGCCCGACATTTCGCTGGACTGCGCTGTAGCCCGATACAGCAGGTTTATCAATAACTTACGCGCGTCCATCATATGCCGGTGCTTTCTGAAACCTGACCCGATTTCCCCTCGCGCCGCTCCTATCTGGCTCCTGGAATCGGGTCGTTCCAAGGAGTCATCATGGCAAAGATCAAGCTCACCAAGACCGCCGTAGAGGCGGCACAACCCCAGGCCACGGCCATCGAACTGCGGGACACCGTGGTGCCCGGATTCCTCTGCAAGATCACCCCGGCGGGCCGTCGGGTGTTCATGCTCCAGTACCGCACGAACGCCGGAGAGCGCCGCAAGCCCGCCTTGGGTTTGTTCGGGGAACTGACGGTTGAACAGGCCCGCGTCATGGCCCAGGACTGGCTGGCCGAGGTTCGCCGGGGCGGCGACCCCGGCGGCGCCAAGGCCGAGGCGCGCAAGGCGCCTACGATAGCCGAGTTGTGCAAGAAGTTCATGGAGGACTACTCCAAGAAGCGCAACAAGCCCAGCACGCAGGAAGGCTATCAGGGCGTCATCGACCGCTGCATCATCCCGCTGCTAGGCCGCAAGAAGGTTCAGGACGTGAAACGGCCCGACATTGCCGGCCTGATGGAGAAGCTGGCCTACAAGCCGACCGAAGCGAACAAGGCTTTCGGCGTGCTGCGCAAGATGTTCAACCTGGCCGAAGTGTGGGGCTTCCGCCCGGACGGCACGAATCCGTGCCGCCACGTTCCGATGTACCCGCCTGGCAAGGAAACGCGGCTCATCGTGGACGATGAACTGGTGCGCGTCTTCCGCCAGTTGGAGAAGCTGGAAGCGGAGGTACTGGAGAACTACGTCATTCCGCTGGCGATCCGGCTGCAATTCGAGTTCGCTGCGCGTCGCTCCGAAATCTGCCCGCTCGAATGGGATTGGCTGGATTTCGAGGGGCGGCGAGTGAAGTGGCCTGACAGCAAGACCGGCGGCATGTCCAAGCCCATGAGCGCGGAAGCCTATCGGCTGCTTTCGACGGCTCCGCGCCGGGAAGGCTGCCCCTATGTCCTGCCTTCGCCCAACGACCCGGACAAGCACCTGACCTTCGGCGAGCACTACGGTGGCTGGTGCCGAGTGCTCAAGGCCGCTGGCGTGCCGCACGTTGGCACGCACGGCATCCGCCACCGCTCGGCGACGGACATTGCCAATTCCGGCGTCCCCATCAAGGTCGGCATGGAGCTGACCCAGCACAAGACCGTCGCGCAGTTCATGCACTACGTCCACACCGAGGACAAGCCGGTGCGCGATGCGGCCGAGCTGGTGGCCAGCCGGCGGCAGGCCATCACGGGCGCGCGGCAGAGCCAGCCGCAGGAGGCGACAGCATGAACAGCAAGAAATCGGCCGCAGTGGCGGTCAAGCCTGCCGCCTTGCCTGCCGGCTACGCCGGCATCCATGGCGGCATCGTGGAACTGCTCGACGCTGCACGCCGTGCAACAGCGCGCAGCGTCAATGCGCTGATGACCGCCAGCTATTGGGAAATCGGCCGCCGCATCGTGGAGGCCGAGCAGCAGGGCAAACGCCGCGCAGGCTATGGCGAGCAGTTGATCGAACGGCTGTCTGCCGACTTGACTGCGCAGTTCGGGCGTGGGTTCAGCCGCCCGAACTTGCAGCAGATGCGGTCGTTCTTCCTGACCTGGCCAATTCGCCAGACAGTGTCTAGCGAATCTTCCCTAACGCCGTCGCAAGGGCATTTCCTGCTGGCGCAGGGGCGCCCTGGGCGGCTGGACGAACTGGCCCAGGTCTTCCCCTTGCCGTGGTCGGCCTATGTGCGGCTGCTGATGGTCAAGGACGACCACGCGCGCCAGTTCTACGAAGCAGAGGCCCTGCGCGGCGGCTGGAGCGTGCGCCAGCTCGACCGGCAGATCGGCAGCCAGTTCTACGAGCGCACGGCGCTGTCGAAGAACAAGGCGGCGGTGCTGGTCAAGGGCGCCGTGCCGAAGCCGGACGACGCCGTGACGGTCGATGATGCGATCAAAGACCCGTATGTGCTGGAGTTCCTCGACCTCAAGGACGAGTATTCGGAATCCGACCTCGAACAAGCCTTGATTCGACGGCTGGAGGATTTTCTGCTTGAGCTTGGCGACGGCTTCACCTTCGTCGGGCGGCAACGTCGCTTGCGCATTGACCAGACGTGGTATCGCGTCGATCTGCTGTTTTTCCATCGGCGCTTGCGCTGCCTGGTCATCATCGACTTGAAGCTCGGTGCGCTGACCCATGCCGATGTGGGTCAGATGCACTTGTATTGCAACTATGCGAAGGAACACTGGACGTTCCCCGAGGAAAATCCGCCCGTGGGCCTGATCCTCTGCGCCGACAAGGGACACGCCTTGGCGCGGTACGCGCTGGAAGGCTTGCCCAATAAGGTGATGGCGGCGAACTACAAGATGGTGCTGCCGGATGCCGAAGTGCTGCAAAAGGAACTGGAGAACACGCGGCGGCTGATCGAATCTCGCGTGACCCTGCTTCCCAAGAGGCGCAAGCAATAACCGGGCGTCTCGGCGTGCCGCCGTCGGGCTCGCGGGCTACGCCCCGCGCTTCGTGCCGAATCGCGGCCATCCGGCTTTGATCCCTGACGCCTCCGGCCCTCTCGGGCCTGCGCGCTGCGCTTGCCCAAAGGCGGGTGTGTGCAGCGGGCGGGGTGTGGGCGGTCTTGCTGTTCCCTTCACCGTATCACGGCGTTCTCGCCGTCAATGACTGCGCGTGCAGGCACGCTTGCGGCCTAGCGGCCGTCTTCGATCTTTGACTGCTTGCGCTGCGCCGTGAGGGCGACGGTTCCGGGCAATTCCGCCCGTGCAACCGGAGATCGTCATGAACGACAAATCACACGTTTCACTCGAACAGCATGTTTGCCTCGTTTGCGGCACGGCGTTCGATACCGGCGCCATCCTGCTGGACAAGCGCCTGCGCGCGAGCATGGGGCGCCATACGGCGACAGGCTGGGGCCTGTGCCCCGAGCATCAGAAGCTGGCCGACGATGGCTTTGTGGCGCTGGTCGAATGCGATCCGCAGCGCAGCGATTCGCAGGCCGGCGGGCGCATGAAGCCCGAGCAGGCGTACCGGACGGGCCGACTGGCCCATCTGCGGCGCACGGTGTTCGCGCAGATGTTCAACATGCCGATCGAGGACGAGCAGGCTTGCGTGTTCGTTGAGCCTGGCGTGATCGAACAGTTGCAGTCGATGACGGCGCCGGCGGCGAGCTGATCGCGCCGCGCTGCCTTCGGTGCGTCGTTCCTTCGGGAGCGGCGCACCTTTCTTTTTGCTGCGCCCGGTGCCGATGCCTTCGCGCCTGCGGCGCTGCGCGCTGTGCTTGCCTCCAGGGGAAAGCCCTGCGGGCTATCCCCGCCGCGCAGGCTTGGCGCCCCTTGAAGACCGCCGACCCGGCTACGCCGGATCGGCCAGACCGCATTTGCAACAGATCCACGATGCCCTGCGTGTGCTCGCCCTGATTCTGTTGTTTCTTCGGCTTTGAAGGCTGGGCGTCCCCGGCCACCTGGGAGATGGCCGGTCGCGCTGTCGTGCGCGTTGCGCATCGAGCCGCCTGCGGCGTCTCGCCCCTGTCGGGCTTCCATCGTTCCCTCGCTCCGCTCGGCTGACGCCTCCGGCCCGGCTTCCAGCTTCGGGCCTGCGCGCTTCGCTTGCCGTGCGGTCGGCGTGTGGGGAGGCCGTTGCCATGTCCAGCCGTCTTCCCTGACTCCATCACCTTGTCCGCGACTGTAGCCCGCGGCCGTGCGCCGTCAAGGCGCGCAGGGCCGTGTCCTCGGCTGCGCCTGCGGGCCGCACCCACCCTGCGCTTGTTTCCTTGACGGCCCCCGTCCGCGCGCTCCTGACCGTCGCGGGCGATGAACTCAGGAAAGACGGTGGCAACAGGGCCAACCGGGTTCCTCGTGCCGACCGCACAGAACAGCCGAAAGGCTGGGCTCCGAATCTTGGAATCCGGTGTGCGGTGTGAACAGCAAACCTCTTTTTGTCAGGAGAAAGACCATGCAACTCGCATCCCGTTTCGCTTCCCGTTCCCCCTCGCTGCGCAGCGATTACCCGCTGTCCGATGACCAGATTCACCGCGTAGCCCCATCCATCTTTGCGGACGCCCCGCACGAAAGCCGTTCGCAGCGGTACGCCTATATCCCCACGGCTGCCGTGTTGACCGAGCTTCGCAAGGAAGGGTTTCAACCCTTCATGGTGACGCAGACCCGCGTGCGCGATGAAGGCAAGCGCGAGCACACCAAACACATGCTGCGCCTGCGCCACGCCAGCCAGATCAACGGTGCGGAGGCTAACGAAATCGTGCTGCTGAACTCGCACGACGGCACCAGCAGCTATCAGATGCTGGCCGGAATGTTCCGGTTCGTGTGCAGCAATGGCCTTGTGTGCGGCGACACCGTGGCCGATGTGCGCGTGCCCCACAAAGGCGATGTTTCCGGGCATGTCATCGAAGGCGCTTACGAAGTCTTGCGCGGCTTCGACCGAGTGAAGGAGTCCCGCGATGCCATGCGTGGGACCACGCTGGACGAAGGTGAAGCCGAAGTGTTCGCCCGTTCCGCGCTGGCGCTCAAGTACGACCCTACCGACAGCAAGCCCGCGCCCATCACCGAATCGCAAATCTTGATGCCGCGCCGGTTCGATGACCGCCGCCCCGACCTGTGGAGCGTGTTCAACCGCACGCAGGAGAACCTGACCAAGGGCGGATTGCATGGCCGCAGCGCCAACGGACGCCGCCAGCAAACCCGACCTGTGCAGGGCATTGATTCCGATGTGCGCCTGAATCGCGCCCTTTGGATGCTGGCCGATGGCCTGCGCCAGTTGAAAGCCTGAACCGTTCCCCCGCCGGAGGGGCGGTTCCCCTCCATTCCCTTGTTTCACTCGATTGGAGATACATCATGAACGCCGTTACCACCACCGAAGCCCAAGCCCTCGACACCCGCGCCAACGTGCTGCAAGCCGCTGACCCGAGCAAGCACATGATTCTGGTTCCGCTGTCGCGGCTGGTGTTGCGCCCCACGGGCCGCAACGTGCGCAAGACCGTCCCGCGCATGTCCATTCCCCAGCTAGCAGCGTCTATCCAGCGCGTGGGCCTGCTGCAAAACCTGATCGTGATTCCCGCCGCCGATGGCGAGCATTACGAGGTGGTGGCCGGTGGCCGTCGCCTCGCCGCGTTGAAGCTGCTGGCGAAAAAACACCGCATCGCCAAGGATTGGGATGTGCCTTGTTTGCAGGTGGCCGATGGCACCGCACGCACGGCCAGCCTCACCGAGAACGTGCAGCGCGAAGCCATGCACCCGGCAGACCAGTTTGAAGCCTTCGCGGCACTGGTGGCCGAAGGCCGGCCCATCGAGGACATTGCGGCGGATTTCAGCGTCACGCCGCTGGTGGTGCAGCGCCGCTTGAAGCTGGCGAATGTCTCGCCGCGCCTGATGGCGGACTATCGGGCCGATGCCGTGACGCTGGATCAGTTGATGGCGTTGTCCATCACCGACGACCACGCCGCGCAGGAAGCCGCTTTCTACGACGCCCCGCAATGGCAGCGCCACTCTTCGCATTTGCGCGAACGCCTCACCGAAAGGGAAATCGACACCTACCGGCATCCGTTGGTGCGCTTCGTCGGGTTGGACAGCTACGAGGCCGCAGGCGGCGGCGTGCGCCGTGATCTGTTCGCGGAAGGCGATGCGGGCGTGTACCTCAACGACGCCGCGCTGCTGGAACGGCTGGCGCAAGACAAGCTGGCGAGCATCGCCGCCGAGGTGAAGGCCGAGGGCTGGGCCTGGGTGGATGCCGCACCCGCTGCCACGTATGCCGACCTGCAAGCCTTCCAGCGTGCCCCGAGGGAGCGCCGCGAGCCGAACAAACGCGAGGCGCAGCGCATCGAAAAGCTGCAAGCCAAGATGCAGGAAGTAGCCGAGGTAGTGGATGCCGCGATGGATGCCGAGGACGAGGACAAGGCCGATGCCTTGCAGGAGGAAGGCGAACGGCTGGGCGAGCAGTTGCAGGCGATGGAGGATGGTTTGCAGGATTACGGCCAGACCGTGAAGGCCGCAGCCGGTGCCATCGTCACCATCGACCGCAACGGCGAGGCCGTGACTCATCGCGGTCTGCTGCGGGAAGCTGAGGCCAAGGCGCTGCGCACGCTGGACCGGCTGCGCCAAGGGTTCGGCAGCGAGGACGCCGTGAACGATGGCGAAGGCGAGGAAGACGAAACGCCCAAGGCTCTCGCCATGTCCGACCGGCTGGCCCAGCGTCTGAGCGCCCACCGCACCGTCGCGCTGCAAATCGGGGTGGCCTGCCGTCCGCAGGTGGCGCTGGCCGCGCTGGTGCATGGCATGGTGCAGACCGTTTTGTTTGATCGCTGCTATGGGCATGACCTGCCGCTGGGCGTGCGCCTCACGGTGCAAGACCGGCTGGAAGGCCTGGCCCCGGATTTGCCGGAATCACTCGCCGCCGTGGCCCTGCGCGAAATGCAGCAGGCATGGGCCGAAAGGCTGCCGCAGGACGATGCCCAATTGTTCCCCGCGTTGCTGGCGATGGGGCAATCTGAACTGATGGCGCTGCTGGCCGCGTGCGTCGCGTCCACGGTGGACGTGGTGACGCCTCGCGCCACGCCGCACCAGCCCGGCGAGGAACTGGCGCAGGCCGTGGGCCTCGACATGGCCGCATGGTGGAAGCCGACCGCCGAAGGCTACTTCAAGCATGTTTCCAAGGCCGTGATTCTGGATGCCGTGGGCGCGTTTGCACCGGAATCCGTCACCCGGCTGGCGAAGCTCAAGAAGGCCGACATTGCCAGCGAAGCGGAACGGCTGGCCGGTGGCACCGGCTGGATGCCCGCCATCTTCAAGGCCGAAGGGCCGGAAGCTGCGCCGGAGGAGCCGCAGGCACAGGATGCCCCGGAGAGTGCCGAGGCAATGGCGGATGAACCCGCCGAGGCGCTGGCTGCTTGACCAGCGCCGAAGGCAAGCGCCCCGGCCTCGACCGGGGCGCTTCGCTGGAAGGAGAACCGCCCATGACCCGCACCATCACCAGCCGCCCGCGCATGGCGGCGATCTACACCCCAGGCACGGTGCGCGCCCGCCGCTGGCACGGCGATAGCGACGTGCGCGGCTACCGCCCGCCCTCGGGCTGGACGGCCCGCGTCGACCTCACCGACATTCATCCCATCACGGGCCGCGCTTTGCAGCGCGCCGTGTGGTGGATCATCGAAACCAAGGAATGACGCCAGCACCGGCCCCAGCGTTTCGCGCTGGGGCCGGTGGATTCAAAAATCCGGGCGCGGCAGTGGCCGCGCCCGGTGTCGAAGCCCAACAGCCCCAATCACCACGCCACCGCTTTCGCAGGGAATCAGGCGCGGCGTTGAAATGCGCTACATGCGCTAATTTCCGACATCAGGCCGGATGATTCGGCCACGGGCAGGAACTGGCCCGACGGCAACAGTCCGAGCGCAGGGTGGCACCAGCGCAACAGGGCTTCCGCGCCGACAATCTGGTCACTGCGCAAATCGACAATCGGCTGGTAATGCAATTCAAGCTGCCCGCGCTTGACCGCCTCGCCAGTTGAGCCGCCGTCCATTCAATGGGTTGGGAGGCGCTCATGATCGACCTCTGAAGACCCGCAACAGCCGCGTCACAGACAGGACAAACAAGCCAGTCAGCGCGAGGGCCGCGATGCCCCAGTGCTCCCCGATGAATGCCCCGGCTGTCGTGCCGGCGAGTACGGCCGCGAGAATCGGCAAATGGCAGGGACAGGTCAGCACGGCCAGCGCGCCCCACAGGTAGCCGGTGAACGGTTTGTGTGTCTCGGCCGGTAAGCGCTCGGGGCGGTTCATGGCAGACTCTCCGCATGCTGTGCCGGCGCGGGCGACATGGCCTCCAACTGCACGTCCAGATCGGCCAACGCTTCGCGTCGGCGTTCGACGAACTGGCGCAGCACGGCAAGCTGCACGGCTGTTTCATCGCCGTTTGCCGTATCCAGCGCCCGGCACAGCCGCGCCAGCGCGTCCAGGCCGATGCCCGCCTCGAAGGCGGCCCGCACGAAGCACAGCCTCTGCAACGCGGCATCATCGAACAAGCCGTAGCCGCCCGTGGTGCAGGTGACTGGCCGCAGCAGTCCGCGCAGCAGGTAGTCGTGCGCGATATGTACGCTCACCCCGGCCTCAAGGGCCAGCCGGGACACTGTGTAGGCGTTCATCGAACACCTCCTTCTTTTCCTCACCCGGCGCAGCAGGAAAGCTGCTTCACGTCCTTGCTGAAGGTCTGCGCCGCGAGCTTCAACCCCTCGACCATCGTCAGGTAGGGGAACAACTGGTCGGCCAGTTCCTGCACCGTCATGCGATTGCGGATGGCGAGCACCGCCGTCTGGATCAACTCGCCCGCTTCCGGGGCCACCGCCTGCACGCCGATGAGCCGTCCGCTACCTTCCTCGATGACCAGCTTGATAAAGCCGCGCGTGTCGAAGTTGGCAAGCGCACGCGGCACGTTGTCGAGTGTGAGCGTGCGACTGTCAGTCTCGATCCCGTCGTGATGCGCTTCCGCTTCGCTGTAGCCCACAGTGGCGACCTGCGGATCGGTGAACACCACGGCCGGCATCGCGGTTAGATTGATGGCAGCATCCCCGCCCGTCATGTTGATCGCGGCGCGGGTGCCGGCGGCTGCCGCCACATAGACGAATTGCGGTTGGTCAGTGCAGTCGCCGGCCGCATAAATGTGCGGCGTGCTGGTGCGCATGCCCTTGTCGATGACGATGGCACCTTGTGCATTGACGGTGACTCCCGCTGCGTCCAGTGCCAGGCTGCGCGTGTTCGGTGTCCGCCCGGTAGCGACCAGCAGCTTGTCGGCGCGCAATTCTCCGTGCGCGGTGGTCAGCACGAATTCGCCGTCCACATGCGCGACCTGGCTGGCTTGCGTGTGTTCCAACACCGTGATCCCTTCGGCACGGAAGGCGGCTGTGACAGCCTCGCCGATGGCAGGGTCTTCGCGGAAGAACAAGGTGCTGCGCGCCAGGATCGTGACCTGGCTGCCCAGCCGGGCGAAGGCTTGCGCCAGTTCCAGCGCCACCACCGACGAGCCGATCACGGCTAGGCGCTCGGGAATGGTGTCGCTGACCAGGGCCTCGGTCGAAGTCCAGTAGGGTGACTCTTTCAAGCCTGGAATCGGCGGCACGGCCGGACTGGCACCCGTGGCGACCAGGCAGCGGTCGAACATCACGACGCGCTCGCCGCCATCGTTCAAACGGACGGCAAGGCTCTGGTCGTCCTTGAAACGCGCTTCGCCGTGCAGGACGGTGATGGCCGGGTTGCCGTCCAGGATGCCTTCGTACTTGGCGTGGCGCAGCTCATCGACGCGTGCCTGCTGTTGGGCCAGTAATTTGCTGCGGTCAACCGCAGGCACAGTCGCCAGGATGCCGCCGTCGAACGGACTTTCTCGGCGCAGATGGGCGATATGGGCAGCGCGGATCATGATCTTGGACGGTACGCAGCCGATATTGACGCAAGTGCCTCCGATGGTGCCGCGCTCGATCAGCGTGACCTTCGCGCCTTGCTCGACGGCCTTCAGCGCCGCCGCCATTGCAGCGCCGCCGCTGCCGATCACGGCTATCTGCAACGGGCGTTCGTTGCCACCGTGCTTATCTGCAGCCCTCATCCAGCCGCGCACCTTGTCGAGCAATCCGGTGCGGTTGTCCGTCGGTGGCGTATCAGCAAGCGTTGCCTTGTAGCCCAGTCCGGCCACGGCGGCTGTCAGCGCGTCCGGTGACGTGCCCGCCTCAATGGCGAGTTGCGCCATACCCTTCGGATAGGACACCAGCGCTGACTGCACGCCAGGCACCTTTTCCAGCGCTTGCTTGACATGCGCCGCGCACGAGTCGCAGGTCATGCCCGTGATTTTTAGATTGGTCATGCAACCACTCCTATTTTTTTCATGTTGGCAACGGCCTAGACTGTTATCTGCGCTGGGGAGGCGGTTCGCAGCCGTCCGGGCCGCAGCGGCGGTTTGCAGGCGAGACAAAATCCCAAATAGACACCCCGACCATGAAGGCCAGGCCAACGTAGAGCAACCAGCCACTCCGCCAGCCGTATGCCCGCATGAAAAACACCGCTGCCAACACTAGGACAGGGCCGCTGAGGCCGAAAACAGTCCGTCGCAACTGCCGGTGATTGAGCCAAGCGATTGCATTGGCGAGAAGCGCGATGCTGGCGAACACCGGAAGCAGGATACGAATGAACAACCCTTCGTACTGGTTCAGGAAGCCTAGGCCGATGGCCGCACCCAGGCTCGCGATGGCGGGAAAGCAGGCTGCGCAGCCCATCGCGGAAACGACACTGCCAAGCGCGCCGGTTTTGTCGGCGATGCGCGTGATGAGTCCCATGTGTTGTTCCCAAGTTCGGTTCAGCGGATCAGCGTTTGACGCTGGACGGATAGCCCGCGTCTTCGGTCGCCTTAGTCAACTTCTGGACGTTGGTCTTGGCATCGTCGAAGGTGACGACGGCTTGGCGCTTGTCGAAACTCACGTCGGTCTTGCTCACGCCCTCGACCTTGGAAAGCGCGTGCTTGACAGTGATCGGGCAAGAGGCGCAGGTCATGCCAGGCACGGCTAGCGTGACGGTCTGAGTGGCGGCCAACACGGGGGCAACGAAAACGGCGAGAGCTAGGGAAGCAAGCATCTTTTTCATGATGAACTCCTGATTAGTAAAAAAATGGCATGACGTAGGGAAAACCAAGCGCGACCAAGACCAACACGGCGACGAACCAGAAAATGAGTTTGTAGGTGGTGCGCACTTGTGGAATAGCGCACACCTCGCCCGGCTTGCAGGCTGCGGCCGGTCGGAAGATGCGCCGCCAGGCAAATAACAGCGCAATCAGCGCCGCGCCGATGAAGATCGGCCGATACGGCTCCAATACCGTCAAGTTGCCGATCCACGCACCACTGAATCCCAAAGTGACCAGAACCAGCGGCCCAAGGCAGCAGGTTGACGCGAGGATGGCGGCCAGCCCTCCGGCGAAGAGCGCGCCGCGCCCGTTTTGTGGTTCAGACATACGCTTGTTCTTTCGAATTTGAATGGGGTAGCGTAACCTTACTTCCGTAGTCATGTACGGAGTCAAGCGACATGGAAAACAATTTGGAAAATTTGACCATCGGCGTTTTTGCCAAGGCAGCCGGGGTCAACGTGGAGACCATCCGGTTCTATCAGCGCAAGGGCCTGCTGCCTGAGCCGAACAAGCCATATGGCAGCATCCGCCGCTACGGCGAGGAGGATGTAACGCGGGTGCGGTTCGTGAAGTCAGCCCAGCGGCTGGGTTTCAGTCTGGATGAAATCGCAGATCTGCTGCGGCTGGACGACGGCACCCACTGTGAGGAAGCCAGCAGCCTGGCGGAACACAAGCTCAAGGACGTACGCGAAAAAATGGCTGACCTGGCGCGCATGGAGGCCGTGCTGTCCGAGCTTGTGTGCGCCTGCCATGCACGGAAGGGGAACGTATCCTGCCCGCTGATTGCGTCACTGCAAGACGGAACGAACCTCACGGTGGTGCAGCGCGCGCGCGGGGTGACTACGCCTTAACGTGCTTTATTTTCCGTTTCGTGAGCTGACCGCCTTCGATGGCCGCGATGTCATCAGGGGGGGCGTGTCGGGACTGGATGGTCATGCGTCTGTTCTTGATTCCTTTCTGAAGATATAGAACGGCCTGAGCGGCGCGATGCGCCGCCGGGCTTTCGGGCTGCGCCCCGTGCCGCCTTGTCGCCACGGCCATTCGGCTTCGGTCCCTCACGCCTTCGCGCCTGCGGCGCTGCGCGCCGCGCTTGCCTCCAGGGGATCGGCGCAAGGCCCATCCCCGCCGCGCGCGGCTTGGCGCCCCTCGATGCTGCCGAACTGGCGATGCCGGATCGGCCCGGCCAGCGCCCCGCCGCGATGGACGGGGAGCTGGCGAACACGCTGGGGCTTGCTGCGGCAGGTTGTGCGAATGCGTGCCGTCCTCAACGCTGGTGGTTCTCGCCCATCACGTTACGAAGGACGGTTCACGGACATCCCGCCCGGCATCGCTATGGAGCTTCCACGCCACGCCTCAAGACCGGCGCCGCAAGGTGCGGCTGGGGCGTTCTCGCTCGTCGTCGGGTCGTTGACCTGGCCCGCGTCAGTGGGCAAGCCGGCGCAGCCTTCGTGCGGGGATGCCGAGTCGGCCCTGTCTCCTTTCGGAGCGGTTCGGCCCAAGGCGTCCTTGTGTTGTTGTGAATCCTGGCGGTGGCGCGGCTGCGCCTCGGGCTTCATGGCTGCAACCGTCCAGCGAAAACAATTTCCCCTGCGCTGCGCGCATTCCTCGCGGGACAAATTCTTTTCGCCTCCCGGCTCTCCACTGCGTTGCGACCGCAAGCGGTGCAGCCCGCCCGTCCCCCGCCGGCCGGATCACAACAAGGACGCGATGGGCGCGAACCTTGCTCCACCAAAAGGAGATCCATCATGGCCAACATCGGCACCTTCACCGCAGACAAAGACGGCTTCACCGGCACGCTTCGCACCCTGACGCTCAACGTCAAGGTCAAGCTGGTGCCCAACGACAAGGGGGACAACGAGAAAGCCCCCGACTTCCGCCTGCAGGCGGCCGGCCACGACATCGGCGCGGCGTGGAAGAAGACCAGCGAGGCCGGGCGGGACTACATCTCCGTGACCCTTGACGATCCTTCGTTCCCGGCCACGGTCTACGCCCGCCTGATCGAAGGCGAGAACGGCACCCACGACCTGATCTGGTCGCGCAGCAAGCCCCAGGCGGCCTGACGGCCGCAGCGCCCCGCCCACTGCGGCGGGGCGCAGTGCCGCTACGACCGGGCCGCCTCAAGCTGGCCTTCGGTCTCGCTCATCAGCACAGCCGTGCTGCATTCGAGCGCGCTGGCGATCTTGAAGATGATCGCCAGCGTGGGCATGTGCTCGCCGCGCTCGACCTTGCCCATGTGCGAACGCTCGATGCCGGCGAGGTGCGCCAGCGACTCCTGCGCGATGCCGCGCTCCGTCCGCAACGCGCGCACCGCCGCGCCGAAGGCTTGAGCCAATTCGGCGTCGAAGGTGGTGGCGCCCGCTGGCCGGCCGCGCTGGATGGATCGCTTCTGCATGGACAGAAGCGTCAAGTCGCAGCACAATTAAAACCACGTTATCTTTAACTCATGCCATTGGCCTTATTCGTTCTTTTACGGAAATCCGCTTTTGCGGATTCCGACAGAACCGGAGAACCGCCATCGTGTCTTTCCAGATTTCTACAATTGCGCCTTTGCGCTTTCGTGCTTCCACGGTTTGGATGGAATGCGCATCCACGCTTGCGAGGGGAAACGCAAAGCCGGAATTCCACGTTGGAACAGGAGCACCCCAATGAACGCTCCCCTCGTCACCGAGGAGCAGCGCGCCGCGCTGCTGGAGAACGGGCGGCGGGTCGCCGCCGGTGAACCGCACGACCCATTGCCGGTCGTGCGGCTGTTCACCCCCGATGCGCACGCCACCTGGCTGCTGACCTCGCTCGATCCCACTGACGGCGACACGGCCTACGGCCTGATCGACCTGGGAATCAGCATGCCCGAGTTGGGCCACGTGAAGCTGTCCGACCTCGCTTCCATCGTCGGGCCGAACAAGCTGCCCGTGATGCGGGATCGGTATTTCAAAGCGGTGCGCCCGCTGTCGGAATACCTGCGGCTGGCGCAGGACAACGGTTCCATCGTCGATTGAACCGCTCGCGCCACGGCCAAGCCGGGCGCATTGAGACTATTTCAGTCTTGCTCCAGACCCGCAAAGTCTGAATTCGCACTCTTGCACCGAAACGGTGCTCTCGTGCGTAAAACAGCCACAATCTTTTGCGGGAGTTGCGGCACGGTATTTCGTGCCGCATGACATTTTGGAGTCGGGCGGCCGTCGCATTCGGACGGATTTCGCAACACGCCGGAGCCCATCGGCCTTGACACCAGTAGTTACAGCTTAATCGAATTTCTACGTTGATTTGAGGCTCCCGCATGTCTGACGCCGTGGCGACGTTCGTGCTGTTCGACAGGAGCTTGGATCATGGTCGAGCCTCATCATGCGGCGCACTGGTATCCCACCGCCGCTTACCTCTACGTTCTGTGGCTGGATGCGTTCGCACTGGCCTGGGAGTACCTGCGCCGCCATCCCGATTACCGGCTCGACTGGCTGCACCGTCATCGCCGGTCGCAGGCGGCACAGCAGGCGGCGCAACGCTGGGGCTTGCGCCTGCTGGAAGACCCGGCCCTGGATGCGCGCGACGCGCATCCGGCCTGGCTACCCGGCCACGCCGGCGTGGTGCAGCTCTATCCCGATGCCGACCCACCGCAGGATGCCACCGCCTTCGAGTTCTGGCGCATCCCTGGTCACAAGCAACTGATCCACGATGGCAAGCGGCTGGTGCTGATCGCGCGCAGCCCCGGTCGATGCTTGCGCTTCGCGCTGGCCCCCGGCCTGGAAGACGGCATGGCTGTCGCCTATGCCCAGCGCGGCGGCGCTGTCGCGCCTGCGCTCGGCCACGCGCCCAGCGCCGTGCAGACCAGACCCAGGCCGACACCGGCCGCGCTATTGGAGCTGCACACCCTGCAGGCGCTCGACGCGACCCTGACGGGTGCGTCCTTGCGCGACGTGGCCGAAGGACTGTTCGGTGCCGATGCCGTGGCCGCCGACTGGCACGCCGATGGCGATTTGCGCGCCCGCGTGCGCCGTTTGGTGCGGCGTGGCAATGCGTTGATGCGCGGCGGCTACCGCCAACTAGCACAACTGCCGTCGCTTGAGAAGGGACGTTTTGAAGGGGACGCAAAACGACCCTGAGCAGGAGCGCTTCGTTTTCTGAGACTGCCTCCATCCGGTTGCGCTGTGTGACCGGAGCTTTGAAAGCTATGGAGGTTCACGCCATGCGTCCCGCTCCCTTGCGACCTGCCGCCGCTCCCATGAATCCTGCTGCGCAACCGCAGCGTTATCTCACCAACGACGAAGCCGCCGACTACCTGCGGCTGTCGCCGCGCACGCTGGAAAAGCAGCGCGTGCTGGGTGGCGGCCCCAAGTTCCGCAAATTCGGCCGCCGCGTGATGTACGCCGTGGCCGACCTCGATGCCTGGGCTTCCGAGCGCAGCTTCGAGAGCACATCCGATCCCGAATACGCCGAGCAGCACTCGGCGGACAGCCGTGCGCGCTGATCGCTGGCGCGCGGGTGGCCTTCGCCATGTCCAACCCTGCGCTGCCGTCCCGGCAGCGGCCCGTGCCAGAGCGCGAACAGCTCGACCTGTTCCGCGCCCTGCCGGGCGACATGGCGCCGCGCGACAGCCAGGATTTGATGGCCTTTCCGTTCTTCTCGCTGGCGAAGTCGCGGCGCGTGGCGCCGATCGACTTCCGCGCCAGCGGCATCACGATCCGCGTGGAGGGCACGCAGGAGCACGGCATCGCCACGATCTGGGATGCGGATGTCCTGATCTGGGCGGCCTCGCAGATCGTGGAAGCGCGCGACGCGGGCCTGCGCCCGTCGCGGTTGATGCAGGCCACGCCCTACGAGATCCTGCGTTTCATCGGGCGCGGTACGTCGCTGCGCGACTACCAGCGCCTCAAGGCCGCGCTGGATCGCCTGCAATCCACGACGGTGGCCACGTCGATCCGCGAGACGACGGGACGGCGCCTGCACCGCTTCTCGTGGATCAACGAGTGGAAGGAACTGGCCGATGCCAAGGGCACGCCCTTGGGACTGGAGCTGATCTTGCCGGACTGGTTCTATGGAGGCGTGATGGATGCCGCGCTGGTGCTGACCATCGACCCGGCGTATTTCCGGCTGACGGGTGGCATCGAGCGGTGGCTGTACCGGCTGGTGCGAAAGCACGGCGGGCGGCAGCCGGGCGGCTGGCAATTCGACTTCCGGCACCTGTATCGGAAATCGGGCAGCGCCACGCGCTTCTCGGACTTCGCCTACGACCTGCGCGCGCTGGTCGCGCGGCAGTCGCTGCCCGGCTACGTCCTGGACATCGAGCGGATGCCGGACAACGGCGCCGAGCTGCTGACCTTCCGGCCCGTGCCGTTCACGGCACGGGGATAAACGGTGCGAAGCCTGTGGACGGGCTCGTGCTATCAGGAGTACGAGGTATCGTGCTATCGGGAGTACGGCTCTCGTGCTATCAGGAGTACGGATCGGCCGCAAAGCCAATAACGGCGCGGGTTTCGGCCTCCCTTAACTTCCCTAACTTAAAACATCTAACTGGTAGTAGAAGCGCCGTGCCTCGGTGGACAACCACCACGCGGCCACAAGCGCAGCAGCAACAGCCCGGCTTTCCAACACGGAGGGCCAGGCCATGATCGTTGCTCTGCTCAATCAGAAAGGCGGCGTCGGCAAGACCACGCTCGCCACGCACATCGCCGGCGAGCTGGCGATGCGCGGCCAGCATGTCGTGCTGCTGGATGCCGACCCGCAAGGCTCCGCGCTGGACTGGACGCAGCGCCGCAGCCAGCAAGGTTTGCCAAGGCTGTTCAGCGCCGTGGGCCTCGCCCGCGAAACGTTGCATCAGGAAGCGCCCGAACTCGCCAGGCGAGCCGATCACGTCGTCATCGACGGCCCGCCGCGCATCGCCGCCTTGGCGCGCTCCGCACTGCTGGCGGCCGAGCGCGTGCTGATCCCGGTGCAGCCGAGCCCCTACGACTTGTGGGCCAGTGCCGAAATGGTGGCGCTGATTCGGGAAGCGCAAGTCTTCCGGCCTGTGCTGCGCGCGGCCTTCGTCATCAACCGGCGCGTCAGTACCACCGTCATTGGACGGGAGGCGCGCGGCGCGCTGGCCGAGCAGCCGCTTCCTGCGCTGCGCTCAGAAGTGCGCCAACGCATCGTCTTCGCCGACAGCGTGGCCGCTGGCCGGCTGGCACGCGAGACGGCGCCGGACAGCGCCGCCGCGCGCGAAATCACCGCGCTGGTGGACGAACTGCTGCGGTGGCCGTCATGACAGCGAAGCCGCCACCGAACAGCAAGCGCACGGCAAAGCGCGTCGGCATCGGCGCGCGTCCGCCCGCGAATCCACACGCCGAGGCGTGGATTCGCCAGGGCGACGCCGATGCGCTGGGCAAGGGCGACCTCTACACCGCGCGCCTGACCCTTGACATCACGCCCGCCATGCGGGCGCGCATCAAGGTATCGGCCTTCACGCAAGGCGTGACGGTGGCCGATCTGCTGCGCGCGCTGCTGGAGCGGGAGTTTCCAGAACATCGCAGGGAGAACACACCATGACCGCATCCGCTTTGCCTGCCGCTGGCGCGGCCACGGCTGCGCTCGCAACGCCGCCTTCCGGCCAGCCTGCCACCGCACCGCTGACGCGGGTGGCGCTGGCCTACATCGAACCGCGCTTCAAGCTCTATCTGCGCTTCGGCGAACCTGCGCGCACGCACCAGCTCGATCACTGGCGGCGCTGCGCGGTGTTCCTGCCGGGCGCCATGCTGTGCCGCATCCGCTGGCAGGCCAACGACTACGGCACGATCCGCTGGCAGCTCATGGTGATGCAGGCTTGCACACCACTGGACGCGGCGCAGCGCATCCCCGGCGTGCAGCCGAGCGCACGCCTGCTGCTGCACGTCGAGGGCGACAACCAGGTGCGCGCCGTGCTGGAACGCATCGACGCTATCGAGGCGCTGGGCATCGCGCCCGCTACCGCCTCGCCCGCGTACTGGCGCACGCTGGGCAACCGGCTCGCTGCGCGCCTGCCGCTGCCCGAATACAGCGCCGAGCGGCACGACGCTTGGCTGGCCGGGAGGGCGTTGCCATGATGCTCCCATCCACTGTCGCCGGCGCAACCTGCATCCCGCCGCGTTCTCGTTCGCGCCTGCGCGCTCGCCTCGTGCTGGCGGGCCTGTCCGCCTGCGGCCTCGCTGCGCTGGCCTGGGCGTCCTTCGTGCATCCACTGCCGCGCCTGACCTACAACCCGTCCGACAGCGTGGCGGTCGGCTGGTATCGCGTCGATCCGCTGGGCCACGGCACCAGCTCGCTGCCATGTCCGTTGTCCGTGGGCAGCATCGTGCTGGTGCCGCTACCCGCCGAGGCTGCCACGCTCGCTGCGCAGCGCGGCTACTTGCCGACGCGCATCCCGTTGCTCAAGCGCGTAGGCGCGATGGCGCCGCAAGAGGTGTGCATCGCTGACGGCAAAGTCCGCATCGACGGCGTGCCGGTGGCCGCCGTCCGACCTGCCGACCGGCTGGGGCGCCTGCTGCCATCCTGGCGGCAGTGCCGCCAGCTTCGGCCTGGCGAGCTGTTCTTGCTCAGCGTGACTAACCCGGCATCGTTCGACAGCCGTTATTTTGGGCCGGTCAGCGCAGCCGCCGTGATCGGCGTTGCGCGCCCGGTCTGGCTGGAGTCTCGCCCATGATGGCCGCCGATTCACTGCACATCATCGTGCTATCGGGCGTGTCGTCCGGGCTGCTGTTGCCATGTCGTCGCGCGTGCAGTGCGAGCGCATTCGCGCCGCACTTCGCGCTGCCTCCGGCGCAGCCGTCCAACGTGCAGACGTCTTGCCTCGAACACGGCTGGCCTGCGGCCATCGCCGTGTTCGCCGGGGCGCTGGCTGCTGGTGCAGCATCGCCACCGGGCCGCAGTTGCCGGGAGCGGATGCGGGAGGCAAATGCGGAAGGCAAGACAAAAGGGGGCGGCACCTGTCGGCCCGCAAAGCCAGTCTGCACATGGGGGTGGCGCGGCACGGCGCGGCTTCGCCGCCGTGCCGCTGGGGGCGCGTGGCCCGCGCCGATGCAGACATGTCCGCGTGCTTCGCACGACCGGACACGCCGTAGCTTGCAGGGAGCGCAGCCATGACCAACCGCCGCGACGACGATTTCCGCGTGCGTCCCAGCGCCCCGAAGAACCGGGGCCAGGGCTTTATCACCAAGGTGCTCAAACAGACCGGCAAGGCCAGTAGCGGAAAGTCTTCGGTGCGCCGCCCGGCATCGGTTGGAGGCGGCAAGACCACCGGCCAGCGGCCCGGCTCGCGCTTGGGGCGCGGCCATACGGCGGCGCGGTTTGCGGGCGCGAAGCTCACGCCCATGTCGCGGCGCGTGACCATCAAGACCTTGCTGGTCAACCAGCAGCGGGCGAGCCCGCAGTCGCTCGCCAAGCACTTGCGTTACGTCGAGCGCGACGGTGTGGGTCGGGACGGTGAAGCGGGCCGGGCCTACGGGCCGCAGACCGATGCCGCCGACCTCGATGCCTTCAAGGAACGCTGCGCCGACGACCGGCACCACTTCCGCTTCATCGTCTCGCCCGAGGATGGGGCCGAGCTGGAAGACCTGCGCACCTACACGCGGCACCTGATGGGCCGCATGGAAGCCGACCTGGGCACGCGGCTGGAATGGGTGGCGGTCGATCACTGGAACACCGACAACCCGCACACCCACCTGATCGTGCGCGGGCGCGACGACACGGGCAAAGACCTCATCATCGCGGGCGACTACATCGCCGATGGCTTCCGGCATCGCGCGTCCGAACTGGCGACCGAATGGCTGGGGCCGCGCACTGAACTGGAGATACAGCAGACCTTGCGGCGCGAGGTGGAGCAGGAGCGGTGGACGAGCCTGGATCGCACGCTCAAGCGCGAGGCCGGCGACGATGGCCGGGTGCGGATCGAGCGCTTCAACGAACCGAAGCTGCAGGGCCAGCGCCTGCTGTTGATCGGCCGCCTGCAGCATTTGCAGCGCCTGGGCCTGGCCGACGAAGTGCAGCCGGGCACCTGGGGCATTCATACCGACGCCGAGAAGACCTTGCGCGCCCTGGGCGAGCGCGGCGACATCATCCGCACCCTACAGCGGGCCATGAGCGGCGAACCGCGCGAGCTGGCGGTGTTCGAGCCGGGTGATGACAGCCGCACGATCGTCGGCCGCGTGGCCGCGAAGGGGCTGGCCGACGAGCTGCGCGACCGCGGCTACCTGGTCATCGACGGCGTGGACGGCAAAGCCCACTACGTCGCACTCAATGCCCGCGACGAGCTGGCGAACTATTCGACCGGCGCCGTGGTGGAGGTGAAGGGTTCGGCTGACGTGCGCGCCGCTGACCGCAATATCGCCGCGCTGGCGAGCGGTGGTCTGTATCGCACCGACCATCACCTTGCCGTGGCGCAGGGTCAGGCCGTGCCCGGTCGCGATCCGCAAGAGGTGGTAGCGACTCACGTTCGCCGCCTCGAAGCCTTGCGTCGTGCGGGTATCGTGGAGCGCGTGGCCGAGGGGCTATGGAAGGTGCCGGCCGACCTGCCCGAGCAAGGCCGCCAATACGACGCGCAGCGCCTGGGCGGCGTGGCGGTGGAGCTGAAATCGCACCTGTCCATTGAGCGGCAGGCGCGCGTGATCGGTGCCACTTGGCTCGATCAGCAGTTGATCGGCGGCGGCTCGGGGCTGGGCGACCTGGGCTTTGGCGTCGAGGCCAAGCAGGCAATGCAGCAACGCGCCGACTTCCTGGCCGAACAGGGGCTGGCCGAGCGGCGCGGGCAGCGCGTGATCCTGGCGCGCAACCTGCTGGGCACGTTGCGCAGCCGGGATCTGGCCCAGGCTGCCAAGAACATTGCCGCCGAATCCGGGCTGGAGCATCGGCCGGTGGCCGATGGGCAGCGCGTAGCTGGCATCTACCGGCGCAGCGTCATGCTCGCCAGCGGCCGTTACGCGATGCTCGATGACGGCATGGGATTCAGTCTGGTTCCGTGGAAGCCGGCGATCGAGCAGCGGCTGGGGCAGCAGCTCGCCGTGACGGTGCGTAGTGGAATTGCGTCATGGGAAGTTGGGCGTCAACGCGGAGCATCCTTGGGGTAATCAGTGCGATGGTTTCGAGCCCAACGATTCAGGAGCACCGAGCATCACGCCGTCTGCGACCGGCGAGCAGTCTGGGCATTCAGCGCAAAACCGGCTAATGCAATGATGAGGATCACGGCTTGCGCTACGGTGGTCTCTGCCGACGGATAGATCCCAAGCACTTCGATGCGTGGCCAATGGATCGGACTGGCGCTCAGCCAACCGGCTTCTTGAAGACCCGCGACTCCCTTGCCCGCGAGCACGACCGCGAGGACAGCCACCAGAATCGAGCTGAGGCTGAAGAACTTGCCAATCGGCATGCGGGCGCTGGTGCGCAGCATGAGCCATGCGAGGATGGCGAGGGCGGCCATCCCGCTCAGCAGTCCACCGAGCAATGCACCGTTGTTGCCGTCACCGGCCAAGGCCGAGTAGAAGAGCACCGTCTCGAAAACCTCGCGGTAGACGGCGATGAACGACAGCGCGAATAATGCCCATGCCGAGCGGCGCGTCATGGCTGCGGAGAGTTTTTCCTTCAGATATGCCTGCCATTTGCCGGCGGTGCTCTTCTGGTGCATCCAGAGGCCGACACTCAACAGAACAATGGCCGCAAAGAGCGACGACACCCCTTCGGTCACCTCCCGGCTGGCACCGCTGATGCTAACGAAGTAGGTTGCCACGGCCCAAGTCAAGCCGCCGCAGGCGAGCGCCACGATCCAACCGCCGTGGACGTAGGCCAGAACATCGCGCCGTTCGGCCTTCTTCAGGAAAGCGAGCATGCCGACGACGATCAACAGCGCTTCCACGCCTTCGCGCAGCAAGATGGTGATCGAGGCAATGAAGGTGGTCAGCGGCTCGGCTTTATTCGCCCCCAATTCGGTATCGACTTGGGCAAAAAGGTAGTCCAGCTTCTGCGCTGTAGCGTCCGCTTGCTCCAGCTTGCCGCTGGCAAGTGCGCCGCGGTAGGCCAGCATGGAATTTTCCACTTCGGTGAGCAGCGCCTGGTTGCGTGCGCGCAATGCCGGCTCCAGTGGCTCAAAGCCATCCAGATAGGCGGACAAAGCCAAGCGCGTCGCGTTGGCCTGGTCGCCTGCGCGCGCTGCGGCAAGGCTCTCCTGAAGCCGTGCGCGGGCCAAGCCCACCCCGCCCGTGCCGTTGGCGGTGATGGTCACTTCTGGATGGCTGCGGACGTAGGCGGTCAGATCGCGTGCCGTGTCTGGCGGCATCCGTTCGGACAAGGCGGCCTCGGTCAATGTGGCAGCGGCCGCCAAGTCGGGAAAGACGGCTTTGGCGGTGGCATCTCGGCCCCAGGATTGTTCACCGCGCGCGCGCATGGCGTCGTCGTGCGACAGCGTTCCGGCGAAAAATGCCAACGCCCACCGATCTTCGTCGGAGAGCGTGGCGAAACTGGGCATCGACGTGCCAGCAACGCCTTGAGAGATGACCTGATAGAGCGCGAGCACGCTGCGCGAGCGTGCCCGGTCGCGATCGGTGAATGCGATCGGCGGTGGGGTCAGCTTTGCGCCGAGCGGGCCATCGCCCCGGCCAGTCGCCCCGTGGCATGCCGCGCAGTTGGCTTCAAAAAGCACCTTGGCGCGCGCGAGATCCGGCGGCGTGGAGGGCGAAAGCGGGAACGGGTACGCCTTGACCAGCGCCGCCGCCAGTGAATGGGCACTGTCGGCCACGGCCTTCGCGTCGGCCTTGGCTGCGATGAGTTCGCTAAGTGCCGTGGCTTGGCGTTTCAGTTCAGGGAGTGCCGGCGTGCTCGGCAGTGCAGCAAGTTGCTGCACTGCCGTCGCAGCAAACTCCTTCATTTCTTCATATTCGCTGGCACTTTGAACCTTGCCATCCCGCACAGCGCCGCCGTAATCGACCGCAAGGTAGTCCAGCAATTGCCAGGTTTGCTTGGCCTTGTCTTGCGTAGCCAAGGGATCAGCATGCGCGCCGGAGACGGCCACGAGCCAAGAGAACAGAACGGCTAAGAGTATGCGCAGGGCTTGCATGGGGGCCTTACCGGCGGAGAATTCGCTTATAAATGCGAATGATTATAATTCATTATCTATGCGCGGCACCACAACCGGAAGAGCATCAGGGGCTGGAGGGGGTCTGTCATGGCTTGATCAGCCCACCCATTTGTCACTCGACGGGAGCGATGGCTCCCCGCGCATCACACGCGCATCCCGATAGTCCTTGCAGAATTCCGCACGCTTCGACAGGTCTGGCGCCGGAGCACGCATCGCGCAAGTCGGCCAACTGGTGTTCCAGTTCGCGCAGCGCATCGATCCGTGATTTCACCTCCCGGATGCGCTCATCCAGAAGCAGGTTGACCTCACCGCAATCCTGCGCAGGTCGGTCCCGGTAGCTCAACAAAGTCCGCACGTCGCTCAATGGCATGTCGAGCGAGCGGCAGCGAAGTATGAACTGCAAGCGTTCCACATGCGCCTCTCCGTACAAGCGGAAGTTCCCCTGGCTGCGGCGAGCCTGCGGCAGCAGCCCCTCTCGCTCGTAGTAGCGGATCGTCACCACCGGACAGGCAGCGCGCTTGGCAAGTTCTCCGATCTGGAGGTTCATGGTGCGGATTGGGATAAATGACTTGACTCTATAGTAACTATAGAGTGTTAAATCATCAACCTCAGATTTACACAAGAGGAGTTGCCATGAGTGAATGTGGTTCCAAGGGATGTGGCTGCTCTGCCGTTGCGATGCCCAGCCCGAAACCGAACACGGTCGATGCAGCGTTGCGACAGGTGCGCTACCGCATCGAGAACATGGATTGCCCGACCGAGGAAGCGCTGATTCGCGACAAGCTCGGGAAAGTGCCGGGCGTGGGCGGCCTCGAATTCAATCTGGTGCAGAGAACGCTGGGCATTAGCTATCAGCCCGCCTCGCTCCGCCCCATCGAAGAGGCGCTATCGGCCATCGGCATGCGAGCGGTTCGGATGGACGAGAAGGCAGCGCAGCAAAGTACCGTGTTGTCCATCCAGCAAATGGACTGCCCCACCGAGGAGGCATTGATTCGCGGCAAGCTCGCCGGCGTGCCAGGCGTTGCGAATCTTGAGTTCAACCTCGTCCAGCGAAGCCTGCAAGTCGGGCACACACCCGACGCACTCCCCCATGTGCTTGCGGCCCTGAAATCACTCGGCTTCGATGCCGAGATACGCACGGCCTCAGCCCCTTCGGCGGCCGAGGCACAAGCGCCTGCGCGCACAAACTGGTGGCCGCTTGTGGTGTCAGGCGTAGCCGCAACGCTGGCCGAGGTCGTGTACTGGCTCAACGGCGGCAACCACTGGGCTGTGGTCGCGCTGGCCTTGGTGGCCATCCTCACTGGCGGCCTCACTACGTATAAGAAGGGCTGGATTGCGCTCAGGAACCGCAACCTGAACATGAATGCGTTGATGTCCATTGCGGTCACCGGCGCCATGCTCATAGGCCATTGGCCTGAGGCGGCCATGGTGATGGTGCTGTTTGCACTGGCCGAAGTGATCGAGGCCAAGTCCCTGGATCGGGCTCGCAACGCCATCCGTGGTTTGATGGATCTCGCGCCGGATACAGCATTGGTTCAACAAGCGGACGGCGGTTGGGCTGCGGTGGACGCCAAGGCTGTACCCGTGGGCAGCCGTGTGCGCGTTAAACCTGGTGAGCGCATTGCCCTCGATGGCCTGGTCGTTGAGGGCCGCTCCACCGTCAATCAGGCACCGATCACTGGAGAGAGCCTTCCGGTTGACAAGGCTGAAGGCGATTCCGTGTTCGCAGGCACGATCAATGGGGAGGGTTCGTTCGAATTCCGCGTCACCGCCGCAGCCAGCGCATCGACATTGGCTCGCATCATCCACGCCGTTGAAGCGGCTCAGGGAAGCCGCGCACCGACGCAACGCTTCGTCGATCAGTTTGCGCGGCTGTACACGCCTATCGTATTTGCGGTGGCCCTCGCCGTAGCGCTTGTGCCTCCGCTGGTGTTCGGCGGGCCGTGGCTGGACTGGATCTACAAGGCGCTGGTTCTGCTGGTCATCGCCTGTCCGTGTGCTTTGGTGATCTCCACGCCGGTGAGCATTGTCAGCGGTCTGGCCGCTGCCGCACGGCGCGGCATCCTGATCAAGGGTGGTGTCTATCTGGAAGAGGGACACAAGCTCAAATGGCTGGCCTTGGACAAAACTGGCACCATCACGCACGGCAAGCCAGCGCAGACTGATTTCGCGGCATGGAGCAACGCTGATCCTGATGCGTCCAGATTGCTGGCCGCCAGCCTCGCCGCCCGTTCAGATCACCCGGTGTCCCTAGCGGTGGCACGTGCCGCAGTCAACGATGGATTGACGCCGCGCGATGTAGCCGATTTCGCGGCGCTGCCTGGGCGCGGGGTTCGTGGCCGCATCGACGGGCAGATCTATCACCTAGGCAACCACCGCCTGGTCGAGGAACTGGACATGTGTTCGCCTGCGCTGGAATTGCGGGTGTCCGCGCTTGAAGCCGAAGGCAAGACCGTGGTGGCGCTAATCGGTCAGGATGGGGTGCGGGCTCTGTTCGCAGTGGCTGACACCGTGAAGGACAGCAGCCGCCAAGCCATTGCCGAACTGCACAGCCTGGGGATCAAAGCCATCATGCTGACCGGTGATAACCCGCACACCGCCACCGCCATCGCCAGCCAGGTCGGCATTGACCGCAGCCGGGGCAACCTGCTGCCCGAAGACAAGCTGCGCGAGGTGGAGCAACTGTCGGCAGACGGGAAAACCGGCATGGTGGGTGACGGCATCAACGATGCGCCGGCGCTCGCGCGTGCGGACATCGGCTTTGCAATGGGGGCGGCGGGAACCGATACCGCCATCGAAACCGCCGACGTTGCGCTGATGGATGACGACCTACGCAAGCTGCCAACGTTTGTGCGGCTGTCCCGTGCAACAGCCAGCATCTTGAAGCAGAACATCGCCCTCGCGCTGGGGATCAAGGCGGTGTTCCTGATCCTGACTTTCACCGGGCAGGCCACGATGTGGATGGCGGTGTTTGCCGACATGGGGGCCAGCCTGCTGGTGGTCGCCAACGGTTTGAGGCTGTTGCGCCGATGAGTTGGGAGGCCGTTCTCTACGATTGGGGCGGATTGAATGGCGCCCTGTTTCAGTTCGTCAACGAGGCCACGCCGCCGATTTTGATGCCGCTGGCCTGGCTCTTCAGCAACGTCCTGGGCAACTACTGGACGGCGCCGCTGGTCATGCTCGGGCTGTGGGCATGGTCGAGATCAACGGCGGCGGTCGGGCGTGCCTTGGCGATTCGGCGGCAGCTTCTTCAATTCGTGATCGGCTTCGGCATCGCGTTTGCGATCACCTCCATCTTGAAGCTCTGGCTCGATTTTCCGCGACCGGCGGCGGTATTTGGCCAGTTGGATCACGTGCTTGGCACGGTGGAGGAGCACTATAGCCTGCCGAGCGGTCATTCCACCTACGCCGCACTCGTTGCCGGGGCGTTGTGGCCGCTGGCCGGTGTTCGCCAGCGACTGGCGTTAGTTGCCTACGTCCTTCTGGTCGGCTGGTCGCGCATTGCTGCAGGCATGCACTTTCCAGCCGACGTGCTGGCCGGCTGGGGGATCGCCTCCGGCAGCCTCGTGTTTGCTGGCTCGCTGTTGACGACGCTGCAGGGTGCAGAGAGGCTGACGGGGCTGCGCACAACCGGCATCTGGTACGGCTTGGCTGCCGCAGTGCTCCTTGGCGATCAAGTCGCAAAGGCTGTCGTCTCGCTTCTTTTCGATTATGGCGATCAAGTCGCTGTAACCCCCTTCTTCAATCTCGTCCATTTCAGGAACAACGGCGCAGCTTTCAGCCTACTGGCTGGTGCCGGCGGCTGGGCGCGCTTCGGTTTTGCCGCGCTTGCGCTGGGAATCTCGCTCTGGCTGATCCGCCTGTTGCGTCAAGGAGTCTCGAAATGGGAAGGCGTTGGTTATTGCCTGATCTTGGGGGGCGCGCTGGGTAACGCAGTTGACCGCCTGTTGCGAGGGGCTGTAGTCGATTTCCTCGATTTCCATTGGCAGGGAGCGCATTGGCCAGCTTTCAATTTGGCTGACGTCGCAATCTCCCTTGGCGCGGTCTGCTTGCTTGCAGCCGCCGTGCACCAAGGCAAGCTTGCTGCACAGGACCCCGGATACCAATGAGGATTTCAGTGTGATCAATGCGCGAAATTGGCTTTCACAGGGGGGGCATTGACTCATGGAATTGCGTCATCTCCGCTGCTTCCTGGCCGTGGCCGAAGAACTCCACTTCGCCCGTGCGGCCGAGCGCTTGCACATCGACCAGTCACCGTTGTCCCGCACCATCAAGGAGTTGGAGGAAGAACTCGGTGCCCGTCTATTCGTCCGCACCACTCGCAGCACGCAACTGACCCGTGCGGGGCGACTGTTCCTGGAGCACGTGCCGCGTGTCTTCGCAGCACTGGATCAAGCCCGCGATAGCGTCAAGTCCGCTGCCAACGGTTTTCATGGCCAGTTGCGCATCGCCTTGTCCGACGGAATCACGCCGTCCCGCCTGCCGTCTCTGCTGGCACGCAGCCGCGAAGAAGATCCCGAGGTGGAAATTCGACTGTTTGAGGTGCCCTTGGATCAGCAGATCAAGGGACTTCATGGCGACCTGTATGACGCTGGCTTCTCGATGGCCGAAGACGCAGGCGATGGCATTGTGGTCACTCCCGCATGGGAAGATGAATTGATGGTGGCGGTGCCGGCCCGCCATCCTTTGCTCGCCTTCAAGCAGGTTCCGCTGAAGGAAGTGCTGCGCTATCCGTTGGTACTGGGCGACCCGGCAATCTGCGAGGGCCACGCACGCCAAGTCGATCGCTTTCTCCGCAAGCTCGAACAGGAGCCCCTGATCGCGCAGCGCGTGGCGACCTTCGACGTGATGATGACCCTGGTTTCCGCCGGCTTGGCCTTGGGTCTGGCGGGCGAGGCGCACATCGCTTCCTGCCGCGAGCCAGGCGTCGTGGCCCGGCGCTTGGCGGGCAAACCGCCAATGCTCACGACCTATCTGCTGCGCCACGATGCGGAGCCATCCGAGATGCTGGCCCGGTTTATTGAACGAGTGGCCTTCATTGATTCGGTAGATGATCTTGGGGCCGCCGATGATTCTTGACCCATCCGATGAAAGGACTGGAACCATGAACAAGGTAATGCTGCTGATGCTGGCCGCTACGCTGACCGCATGCGGCCCCTCTCAACCTTCGGAAACCGTGGACATGCTGGTGGCGAATCCCGAGCGCATCAAGGAGATTCAACGGCAATGCAAGGAAGATCGCGCGAAGGTCGGCGACGAACTTTGCGTGCGTGCCGCCGAGGCCGCCAAGCGGCGCTTCTTCGGTGATCGGCCGGAGCAGAAATCCAAGTAGCCTCGTTGCAGTCGCTTAGCAGCGACAAAATTCACCCTGTTACCTCATCACGCCGCAACGCGCTCGTGCCTGCAGCGTTTGTATTGGTTTCTCCCCTGCAAGAAATCTGACTTTTTCGGCCTGAATCCCCGCCATAACGGCCTTTGACCGGCCTGCGCGTACACCTTGATCCTCGGTGCTGCGGCACCTCCGTGTGCCGTGATCGGAGGATGGATCATGCAAGGGACGAACGTGCTGTTCGGTCAGATCGCCGTGGTGTTCGGCATCGTGATCACCGGCGTGTGGGCAGCCACACAATGGACAGCCGCCGCCCTGGGCTATCAGCTACGCCTTGGCTTGCCCTGGTTCGACTTCTTCGACACGCCCATCTATCACCCTTGGCGGCTGTTCGAGTGGTGGTTCTTCTTCGATGCCTACGCGCCGCGCGTCTTTGACATCGGCGGTGCCATCGCGGGCGGCAGCGGCCTGGTGGCCGTGCTGGTCGCCATCGGCATGTCGATCTGGCGCTCGCGGCAATCGCGCCTGGTCACGACCTACGGATCGGCACGCTGGGCGAACGCGGATGACATTCGCAAAGCAGGACTCACGCAGCCTGCCGGTGTGTTCCTCGGCCAGCACGAACGCCAGTACCTGCGGCATGAAGGCCCGGAACACGTTCTGACCTTCGCGCCCACCCGCTCGGGCAAAGGCGTGGGTCTGGTGGTGCCGACCTTGTTGAGCTGGCCTGCGTCCGCCGTCATCCACGACATCAAGGGCGAGAACTGGAGCATCACCGCCGGCTGGCGCTCGCGCTTCTCGCACTGCCTGCTGTTCAACCCGACCGATGCGAAGTCAGCCGCCTACAACCCGCTGCTCGAAGTCCGGCGTGGCGCGCACGAGGTGCGCGACGTGCAGAACATCGCAGACATCCTGGTCGATCCCGAAGGTGCACTCGAACGCCGCAACCACTGGGAGAAGACTTCGCACGCGCTGCTGGTCGGGGCCATCCTGCATGTGCTCTACGCGGGCGAGGACAAGACGCTGCGCGGCGTGGCGAACTTCCTCAGCGACCCGGCCTGTCCGTTCGAGCTGACCCTGCACCGGATGATGACCACGCCGCACCTCGTGAACGAGGAAGGGGGTGGCCCGCATCCGGTGGTGGCATCCGCCGCACGCGAAGTCCTCAACAAGAGCGACAACGAACGCTCGGGCGTGTTGAGCACGGCCATGTCGTTCCTCGGCCTGTACCGTGATCCCACGGTAGCCGAAGTCACCTCGCGCTGCGACTGGCGCATCGCCGACCTGATCGCGGCCGAACATCCGGTGTCGCTGTATCTGGTGGTTCCGCCATCGGACATCAGCCGCACGAAGCCGCTGATCCGTTTGATCCTCAACCAGATCGGGCGGCGGCTCACGGAATCGCTGGATGGCAGCGATGGCATTGCCCGCCGCCACAAGCTGCTGCTGATGCTCGATGAGTTTCCCGCACTCGGGCGGCTCGACTTCTTCGAGACGGCGCTGGCCTTCATGGCGGGCTACGGCATTCGCAGCTTCCTCATCGCGCAGTCGCTCAACCAGATCGACAAGGCGTATGGGCAGAACCATTCGATTCTGGACAACTGCCATGTACGCGTGACGTTCGCCACCAACGACGAGCGTACCGCCAAAAGGATCTCCGAGACGCTGGGCACCGCCACCGAACTGCGCGCGCAGCGCAACTACGCGGGCCACCGGCTCGCCCCGTGGTTGGGGCATCTCATGGTGTCGCGCCAGGAGACCGCGCGCCCACTGCTGACGCCGGGCGAAGTGATGCAGCTACCGCCCGATGAAGCCGTGGTGATGGTGTCCAGCGTGGCGCCGATCAAGGCCAAAAAGCTGCGCTATTACGCGGACAGCAATTTCAAGCGCCGCGTATTGCCGCCGCCTGTGCTCGCAGGCGGTCAGTACGCCGATGTGCCGCCATCGCGGCCCGACGACTGGAGCGGGCTGGCGATTCCCACCGTGCCTGTCGCTCCGACCACTGCGTCCGCTGATGGCCTGGGCAACGCCGCCGACGACGGCGGCCCGCGCCGTCAGCCCGAACTCTCCGAAACCGTCGCCTACGACCCCGAGCTGGCCGCGCCCGCAGCCGACCTCGGGTTGCTCGATGACGACGACGACTTGCCGCTTCCCCTTCCGCGCCAGCTTGATCCGGCCATACAGCGCACGGCCCGGCTGGCTTCTCTCGACCCCAACGACGGAATCGAGCTATGAGCCACTACCGCCTCAACCTGTTCATCCAGCCGGAGCACGCCAAGCGCCTGGACGAACTGGCCGCCAAGAAAGGCGTGTCCAAGTCGTCCATCGTCGCGGCGGCGCTCGCATCGTGGCTGTCGCCCGATGCGGCCGACCAGCGCGAAGCGGCCATCGCGAAGCGGCTTGATCGCCTGTCGCGCCATGCCGAGCGCATGGAGCGAGACCAGAACATCGCCATCGAAACGCTGGCGCTGTTCATCCGCTACTACCTCACGGTCAGCACGCCCGTGCCCGAGGCCCATCAAGAGGCCGCGCGTGCCCAG